>JBDKJZ010000020.1:0-23393 GCA_039796375.1 Pseudomonadota bacterium | reverse complement strand
AGCGGACTTGCAGCGCTACTGTTACTTCGTCGCGGGCGCGATTGGCCATCTGCTGACCGAGGCCTTCGTGTTCGAGGTTTCCGACCTCGAGCCCGCGCGTGCGCGGGTCTTACGCAGCGAAGCTGAGCGCTTTGGGATCGGGCTGCAGCTGGTGAACATCTTGCGCGACATCGTCTCCGACCTCGAGCGCGATTGCTGCTTCGTCCCTCGTACGACTCTTCAAGTCGCCGGGCTTGTTCCGCGCGATCTGGTCGAGCGCTCTAAGGAGCGCCGCGCGAGGGAAGCGTTGTTGCCCCTCTTCGACATGGCGCAGGAGAATCTAGACGCGGCCTTTGAGTATGCTCTAGCGATTCCACCTGCTCAGGCTGAGATCCGTAACTTTTGTTTGGTCCCGCTGTGGCTTGCTGTCGCGACGCTTGCACTGTGCCGCACGGACGCTCGCCTTCTCGACACTTCGGCGCGGGTCAAGCTTGAGCGCGCAGAAGTTCAGCGACTCGTGACCCGGGTGATCGCGTTATCTAAGGATGATGAGGCGTTGCGCAAAGAATACATCACCCTGACCGGAGCTCAGCCGAGCCAAGTCCCTTGGCGCTCCGAAGCTTCCGCCCTCTGAAGGCGCTTACGCGGGCCTGAGGTGAGGCTCTTGATGTTCACCGAAAACAGCAATGCGGTTTCTACCTTCAGATTTGGCTCGATACAAAGCTGAGTCTGCGCGACGGACCAATTCAGCTGGGTCCGTGACCACCGGGATATTGCAGCCGAGTCCGACACTGACCGTAATGGCTAAGGGCTGCGCACCAAATGAGATCTCGGACGCCTGAACGATCGCTCGGAGCCTCTCGCCGGTCATGGCCGCATCAGTCGGGGTGCTGTCGCGTAACAACACCGCGAACTCTTCGCCCCCGTGGCGAGCGAAGACATCCTCTGTTCGAAGCGTGCTTTGGAGCTCCCGCGCGACCTGAGCCAGCACCCAATCGCCAGCCTGGTGTCCGAAAGTGTCGTTGACGCTCTTGAAGTGATCAATATCCAAGAGCAGGAGCGCTAGCGGACGACCGTGACGCACGCTAAAAGCCAGCTCGCTCTCGAGGCGGTCGTCAAAGACCCTCCGATTGTAGGCTCCTGTCAACTTGTCCCGCAGCGCAGACTCGTGGACGCTGAGTAACGCGCGTTCCTCAAGCTGGTCTTGGACGGAATACTTCGTGAGCGTGCGTCGACCAAACCCGAGCCGGACTCCGTCGACCAGCGGAGTCGGTTCAGTGATCCGGTGATCGCCGACATACGTACCGTTGGTGCTCCCGAGATCCTCGACTAAGTACTGGTGGCCGTTCCAGACCAAGCGAGCATGCACCCGCGAGAGGTTCGGATCTGCGATCACGAGGTCGGCATCTTCGGAGCGGCCCACGGTGACGACGCTACCCTCGATCTTGTGCACCAAGCCCCTGGTTGGGCCCGTCAGGACAGTGAGCGCGATTCTGTCCTTCTCGGTGGATGGCATTTCTAGACTTGGACGATCCAAGTCGAGCAGAGTGGATTGCTGTGCGCGATAAGTACCGCTCGAGGCAGCGGTTGGAGTGGTCGGACAAAGCTTGGGGTCGGGCATAGCGGATCTCGGGGGCGCGGCGCGCATCGCGCGCGACTGCCCCTAGTGCTGTGGTAGCTCAGTGCCTCGGAGACAGCTAGCCCCAAACAGCAGCGACAGGCGTGCTGGTCCGGCGCGGCGCGCCTTCGTGAGCTGCGCGGCGGACGCGCTCGCACAGATTCCTGGGGTGGCTGAGTTTTCAGTCGCTCCGCCCATGCCGTGTGCCATCTAGGCACGTCCCAGCATGGGACGTGCCGTCCCTATACGGCGCGGGGCCCTGTAAAGCCGCGTCTATCTTTCGATCGGAGGAACCACAAGCACCGGGCAATGCGCCTGCCGAACAACGCTCTGCGCGACGCTTCCCAGGAACCAGCGAGGGATCGCGGCGCGACCGTGGGTGCCCAGAACGATCCAATCAAAGCCCCCCTCCCTAGCGAACTTAACAATGGTCTCCTGCGGTTCACCTGAAACGATCGAGTACTGAAGGTTGATGCCCTCAGCTTTGGATTCGAGGGGCTTCAGAAACTGACGCATGGACTCCTCGCACTGGTGCCGGACCTCGTCGAACAAGTTCGGCAACTGGGTGTTGCTGAGATGGTGCCCGGGGGCACCGGTAAGGGCTCGCTGTGCGAAGGGTGCCGCCCAGACGTAGAGCGCGTGCACCTCGGCGTTCAGCGGGCGCGCCATGCCCAGCGCGACCTCCAAGGCTCGGCTGCTGAGCGGATAGTAGTCAATAGGAACGAGAATCTTCTGCGGTAGCAACGTTGGGTTCATCGATAACTCCGTGGGGATAGCGACCGCACTGCAATGCGTGTACCAGTGCCGCTCGGACGGATACTGTGGGTTCGTCGCAAGTGAGGTAGCTCGGGAGCGCGCAATTCTCGCATCTCGTTCCAAGTGCACCCGCCCCAAGTGCACATTTTGCGCTCACCTTTCGGCTTTTTTCGTAGTGAGCGCACGGCACGCCCATTGCACAGGGCTGCGTCGGGTCAAGAAGGAGAGCAGGCGTTGGCTAAACGAGTGAAAGAAATCATGAATAGGGAGATGCTCACGGTCCGACCGAGCGACTCCGCCGAGGACGCACTGCTGAGGTTGTTGGCCTTTAAGGTCTCCGGGGCGCCCGTGGTCGGAGACGCGGGCGAGCTGGTCGGAGTGGTCAGCTGGCGCGATCTGGTAGGAGCCGAGGGTCTCGTGCAAGACTTCATGAGCGCGCCCGCGGTGACGGTCCCGTTAGACGAGTCGGTGGAGTCAGCGGCGTGGTTGCTCGCCCAAAGCGGAAAACACCGACTGATCGCTGTCGAGCAAGGTAGGCCCCTCGGGGTAGTCTCCAGCCTGGACGTGATACGGGGCTTGCTCGGTCTGCCCAGTGCGCACCCCGACAGCTTTCCGCATTTCGATCCTGACGCCGCGCTGAAGTTCACGGATGATCTCCCGCTCTCGCGAGAAGCAGCGCACCACGTGCCGGAGGCGGAAGGGCTCCTGGTGTTGGTGCAGGGCGGAAAGAATCAAGAGGAGCAGACGGTCTGGGTGGAGGCCTGCAGCAACTTGCGAGCCCACGTCCATGCGGTCGCCAGCGATGCGGGCAAGCGGATCCCGCACCTCGCCGCCGCTTTCGAGCGCGGGGAGCTGCGATTTCGAGTGGCAATAGCCCCAGACGTCAGCCAACGAATGAAAGCACTTCGCACCGTTCTCTATCGCGCGCGTGATGCGCGCCGTGAGACGATGCACCATGGTCAAGAAGGAGTCTGAAATGTTATCAGTCAGCAACATGCCCGGTCGAATACTTGTTCCGGTTGAAGAAGCCGCGTTGGTCGAGCCCGTCTTCAAAGCGCTCGCGGTCCTAGGGTCTAGGCTTGAGCTCGAGATCGAACTCCTGCACATCTGGGAGGAGCTGCCGTTCACTCCTCCGGAGGCTTCCTACTACAGCCAAGAACACCTGGTCTCCTATCGCGAGGCGGCTGAGGAACGAGCGAAGAATGTGCTTTCCAGCGCGAAAGCTTTGGCTGAAAAGCATGGCCTACGTGTGCACGTGCAGTTGGTTGAGAGCGGGGACCCTGCCGAAGGGATCGTGCGGGTCGCCAACGAGCGAGGGGCCACTTGGATTGCGCTCGCGACCCATCAGCGGCGCGGCATCAGCCGATGGTTCCTAGGTAGCGTGACAGAGCGTGTCGCAGCGACCGCGATGCAGCCCATCCTCAGCGTGCCCAGTCACTGATTGTACTGCCCTCAGGTTGCCTCAAGTCGGTATCGCGCGGACGCACCGCCGCGTTCGGGCAGCGACCATCTTCTCAGCACGCGCCGGTTCAGTCTTCTGCTCGGACAGTGAGCACGGGGCAGGGCGCGGCGCGGAGCAGCTTCTCGGCGGTGCTCCCGATGACGAAACGGGACAACCCTGTGCGCGCGTGAGTCCCCATCACGATCAGATCGTGTTTGCCTTCCACTGCGGCTTCCAACAAGGTCGGAGCGGGAGGCCCAACCAGCACCCGACTGGTCCGGCGCGTTTCTTCGTCAGCGCCGAGTCCTGTCAAGAACCCGGCTAGCTGAGCGGTCGCGTAACGCTCGGCGTGCTGGGAGAGCGATGCGTCCACACCGTCCATCAGCACCACAACATAGGGAGGAAGCGACGTGGGTAGGTCGAAGGTGTGGACGACGTCCAGTGACGCGCCGACCGCTTGCTTGAGAGCTAAAGCGTGACGAAGGGCGGCGGCAGAGCACGCGGAGAAGTCGACCGGGACCAGAATCTTCGTGAGCATCGCCCACCCATAGCATAATCCGAGCGACCCCAAAAAGAGGTGAGCACGCCGGAGAGCGGGCGCTAAACTTGCGCGTTCCCCGGCAGTCGTCCGGCAGGGGCCTGCGGGCTCTCCTTTGTGGTTACAATAACGATGAGTGCGGCACAAATGTGGACGGTCGGCGCCCATCCCTACTCAGCAACACCACCTCCCAGAGCTTCATTGCACCGAGGGACCGCTGTGCGCCGCGAAATCAGCCCTCGCGGTGAAGGCCTGTTAAGCGCCTGCTGCGAACGCTTCTTTTTCGAAGGGACTAAGGGCTTGATATTGGCTTGGAATTTCATTTGTGAAAGGTCGGGGGCTTTGCGCTACAGCTGACTGGCGTTGCCAAGGCGATCCCGATCTGGCAGCCTAGTCAGTCTTAGGCAGGCTCAAGTGCTTGCTCACCCTGGTCCAGATCCCGCTAGCTACGCGGGCGTGACGATTCGATACACTGTTCGCGGCGTACAGGTGCCGTACAGGTACGGACGTCACGTCAGTTCCAAAGGTGACTCCGTGCCTCCCGGGTGCGTCGTGGCATTCTGCCGCACCGACCGGGGCTGAGGGAGGTTTCCGCCCGCAGGCTATCCGCCGTTTTTTTAGAAGCCGGCGTTCACTTAATATTTACTTAGGATCAACTTAAGATTTGTTGTTGCGCGCCACCATAGCAACCGCGATGCTCGAAAGCCTGCCAGCATGAGTTCTGTTCCAAGTATTTCTGGTGACCGTCGTCCTCGGGTCCTGCTGACCGACGAGCAACCGGCCTATCTCGCTGAAATGACTGAAATTTTGCGGGGCGCGGGTTATGACTGTGACTGCGCAGCCGATGCCCATGAGGTGGTAGGCGAACTGAACGCAGGCGCCGTGGACCTATTGGTGGCGGACATTCGCATTCCGGGCAACTTTGACCTGGAGTTGGTTGGGCACGTGCGCGGGTTAGCTGAGCCTCCGGCGGTCATCTTGACGACTGCATTTCCGACGCTTCAGACCGCGATTCAATCGGTCAAGCTCAGGGTATCGGCCTACCTCGTGAAGCCCTTCGGCTTCGGTGAGTTGTTGACCGAGGTACAGGAAGCTCTTGCGGCGCGCGAGTCGGAGGCCGCTGGGCACCCTAGCGGGGCCCCACTCTCTGGGCCCATGGTGGTTCGTGCCTCCACCGCCCTTGCAGAAGACCACCCCGAAGTGAGGAACCTCACCAGGCGTGAATATGAAGTCCTGGTGCGGGTGCTGACGGGTGATGATGTGCCGTCGATCGGTGGTTCACTGTTCATCAGTCCGCACACGGTGCGCAATCACCTGAAGGCCATTTATCGCAAGCTCAAGGTGCGCTCTCGGGTTGAGCTCGTCGTGCGGCTGGGCCCTCTGACACGTGCGCATCAAGAAGAAGCTGCGCGTGCCTGAGTCGTCCGCTGGCTAGTGCTTCGCCTTGCCGGTGTTCCCGGACAGTGGGTTCGATTACTCCGGCAGGGGCTCGAACAGTTGTTCCACGTCGCTCTCGGACCACTTGGTCAAGGTGCCGTCACCCAGGATCGTATCCGCGAGGTGCCGCTTATGGCGTTGCAGACGCAGCATTCGCTCCTCGACGCTGCCGGCGATAATCAGGTTGTAGACGAACACCGGACGCTTTTGGCCTATGCGATAAGCGCGGTCTGTCGCCTGTGCTTGCGCTGCAGGATTCCACCAGGGGTCATAGTGAATGACCGTGTCGGCGCTCGTCAGGTTGAGCCCGGTGCCCCCTGCCTTCAAGCTGATCAAGAACACGTCCGCTTTGCCGCTCTCGAACTCATCGCAGCGAGCCTGGCGGTCCTGCGTGGCTCCTGTCAGGGCGAGATATCGAATGTCTCTGGAGCGTAGCCCCTCAGCTATTAAAGCAAGCATCTGCGTGAACTGGGAGAAGATCAGGATGCGATGGCTCCCGGCAAGCTGCGCTTCCAGGAGCTCGAAGAGTAGGTCGTATTTCGCGGACGTCTTCACGGCCCGCGCGGAGGCTGTGCTCAGCAGTCGGGGATCACAACACACCTGGCGAAGCTTCATCAACGCGCTGAGGATGGTGATAGTGGAGCCGGTCAGACCCTTCTGGCGGATCACCTGCCGCACCTCGGCGTGAGCCGCGACTCGAATACTCTCGTAGAGATCTCTTTGGTCCCCCTCAAGGTCGACTGGGCGTACGAGCTCGGTCTTGGGCGGGAGGTCCTTGGCAACGGTCAGCTTGGTCCGGCGTAGAATGTACGGGGCAACCCGACTTCTTAGCTGCACCAAGCGTGACTCCTGCTGGTCACGCTCGATGGGAATTTGGTAGCGCGCCTTAAAGGTCTGCAAATCCCCGAGCAAGTTTGGCATCAGGAAATTGAACAGAGACCAGAGTTCGCCCAGGTTATTTTCCACGGGGGTGCCGGTCAAGCACAGGCGATGGGTGGCGTTCACGTCCTGGACCGCCCGGTGAGCTAGGCTGCGTGAGTTCTTGATAGCCTGGGCTTCATCGAGCACCAGCAGGTGAAAGTTGCGGTCGCTGAACTTGTCTTTGTCTCGGACGAGCACCGGGTAGGTCGTGATCACGACGTCTACGCCTGCCACATCCGCGTACGCCTTGGCGCGCAGAGCCCCGTGAATCGACAAGACCTTCAGCGCTGGCGAGAATCGCTTCAGCTCGCGTTGCCAGTTAGCGGCCAGGCTCTTTGGAACGACGATCAAGCAAGGTTCGACCAATCGCCCCGCTTCTTTCTCAGCGGTGATATGCGCGATTGTCTGCAGCGTCTTTCCAAGGCCCATGTCGTCTGCCAACACGCCGCCCGCCTGATTTCGAACCAGGCTCTGCAGCCAGTCCAGGCCCTCTTGCTGGTAGGAGCGCAGGCTGGCTTTGAGCCCTTCCGGGGGTTTCACGCTTGGAGGCTTGGGCTCACTCAAGTTGCGACCACGGGTGAGGAGTTCACCTGGTCCGGATAGCTTCAGTTGACCGTCTGGCGCTTCGCCTTCGTGGTCATCGATGAAGCGACCCGCCTTGTTGAACACGTCATCAAGCTCGCTGATCAATGGTGCAGACTCGGCGCTGAAGCGCGAGTCTGAAGCGCCGCCGTACAGCTCTTCCAGGATTGCGAGAAGCTTCGTCAAGCGCTCAGGAGGAACGACGACATACCGATTCTCTCCGACCGGGACCGCACGAAAGCGTGCTGGGGCGCGGAGCAACTCCGCAACCGAGTCCGAATCGGAACCGCTATTTAGAATCTCGATCAACCCTGGAAGTAAGTTGACCCGCCTACCGTCAATGTCGACGCCGAGCTCTAGACTGAACCAATCGTCTTCCTCAGGGTCCGGGGTGATGTCCGCATACCAGGGCGTGTCAGACGACACGACCTGATACGGATAGTTCTCATCAACCTGCACTTGCCAACCCAGCGTCTTGAGTTGAGGCAATGCGTACGCCGTGAACGAGCACAGCGCGTGCACGCTATCGCTGGAGCTCACGAGGTAGTCGGCGTCGGTATCCGTGCAGACATGATCCATACAAGCCAGCTCGACCGCACCGAAGCCCTCCAACAGGCACTGGGCTGCGCGTTCAGCGCTGCGATCCCGCGAGACCTGGGCCACGGCGTTGCCTTGAGAAACGAAGAACCCTTCGCGCTCGTCGCTCACCCGGATGGTCACGCCGCCATAGGCGAAGCTGAGCTGCACGACGCAGAGCTGGCGCGCTTGAAAATCAATCCCGCTTTGCACGAAGACGGTCTCCGTCATCAAGCGGAGCGCCGGAGTGGGCAGGTGGGGCCGCGGATCCACCGTCCCCATGTCCGGGGTGCCAGTCGTCGGGGAGACAGCGCGCGCGAAGGGACGAGCTACCGAATGCTCCCCGCCGCCGCTTGAACTCGTCGCCGCATTCGTCGCGGTATTCGTCGATTGGGCGGTAGGCATGGGTTGGAAACGTGGGGACGAGCTGGTTTCTTGGAGGAGGTGCTGTCTCCCCGCAGCCGGGGCGAGTTTTGTAGCGGCTCAGGGCGTGCCTGCCAAGCACTTGGGCCCGACTGAGACGGGAGAGTATCTTACCGTTGATCGATCGATCGGCCGAGTTCGGTGACTCCACGTCGATTCGTCCCATGGACCGGGGTCAAGCGCGTCGGGACTTGGGCACTGGGTGAGTTGCCTACCCAATATGTCGTGGTCGGCGGAGTTGGTCGCGAACCTTGCACACAGTTGCGCATACAGCCGCTCTTCTCTTAGGCTGGCGGAGGCCAGAGCTATTTCAGCAGAACATCGATTGGAGGAAGCCGGGATGCGGATCGCCTTGTGCTCGGATGAGCCCTATGCTGTGAACGAGGTCATGCGGGTCGAGCTGGAGCGGCTCGGGCACCAGCTCGTGTTCTTTGGGTCCGTGGGCTCGGGGCAAGAACAGCCTTGGCCCGAGGTGGCGGAGCATGCCGGGCTCCAGGTGAGCCGCGGTGAATGTGAACTAGCGATCTGTTTTTGCTGGTCGGGTACGGGAATTTGTATGGCCCTGAACAAGTTGCCGGGCATACGCGCCGCCCTGTGCGCGGACGCGCAGACGGCCCGCGCGGCGCGAGAGTGGAACGACGCCAATGTCCTGTGCCTATCGAACAGGAGCCTGTCGCCGGACGTTGCCCGAGAGATCCTGGCCGCGTGGTTCGATGCGAGCCCCTTGCCGAGAGCCGAATCCGCCATCCAGCGGATGAACGAGCTGGATGAACGCTATCGAAGCGCCTCTGCGGCGCGCTCGCCCGCGGCGATAGCGTCCGGGATCCCGACGCCGTAGAGCGAGTTGCCCGCGATTCTCAGCCCGGGAGCCTTCTCAAGGAGTGCTTCGATGCGGGCCACACGTGCGCTATGCCCGACAATGTACTTCGGCATAGCGTTCAGCTGGCGACTGACACTTGCGAAGAGCGGGCGAGCGGTGACGCCGAGAAGCTCCCTAAGCTCGGAGCGCGCTAGGTCGATCAGCGGGCCATCGGTTTCTGCGTTGAGCGCGGCGGATTCGCCCGCACCCACGAATGCACGGAGCAACACGTAGTCCCCAGGAGCCCTTCCTTGGAACTTCTTCGAGGCCCAAGTTGAGGCGATAATGCGCCGGTTCTCTCGGTCAGGGACCACAAAGCCAAATGCGTCGAGGGCGTGAGGGACAGCGGCGCGCGGCCACCCGAAAGCGACCGTCGCGGTCGAACCATAGGGAATCGACGCTAGCTCACTCGCCAGGTCTCCGTCGACCGAGCCGAGCAAGGGGGCCATTGCGCGGGCAGGAAGCGCGCAAATCAAGTGTGCGGCGTCCAGCGATTCGCCGCTGGGCAGGACCACCCGGTAGCCGAGCTCGGTCCTCTGCACAGTTTGTACGGCACAGCGGGTTCTTATGCGATCCCCCAGTTGAGCGGCGAGCGCGTCGGTCAACGTCTGGACGCCGTCCTTGAACGAGAAGAAGAGTCCGTAGCGCACCGAGCTACTCGGGTCGTTGCCGAGGCCGGGTCGCTCGGAGCGCGCGGCCTGGCGTCGCTTCTTCAGCAGACCCCAGGTCACCGAGCGGTGCTCTCGCTCCAAATCCAAAAAACGGGGCATCGTGGATTTGAGACTGAGCTCACTCAGTCGAGTCCCGTAAATGCCGCCCATGAGCGGCGCCGCGAGCCGCTCCAAAACCTCTTTTCCAAACCGCCGCTCCACGAAACTGGCAGTGTCGACGTCATCATCGGGGGAGATTTTGCCCTTGGGAATGAACAGCTCGGAAAGTAGGCGAAGCTTGCCACGGGGAGTCAAGATCCGAGACCTAAGAATCGGCAAAGCTTGTGAGGGGGCCATCATACTGAACCCCTCTGGAATACGTTCAAGTGAGCCCTCGTAGACGACGAAGGCGCCCCGATCGGCGGAGTTGGTGCTGAGCACTTGGTCAGACAACCCGAGTCGTTCGGCTAAGCGCAGGGCTGCGGGCTTTTCGGAAATGATCGAGTCCGGCCCCTGTTCAACGAGGAACGTCCCCGCGCTTTCATGGGTGATGCGTTCAGTGCGGATCAGTCCGCCAACACGCGGGCTCGCCTCAAGCACGTGTACTCGCCGTTCAGGGTCGAGCTCAAGCGCCCGGTGTGCGGCAGCTAGACCAGAGACTCCAGCGCCGATAACAATGAGTGAGCGCGTCATGTTTTTTACCTAGCCGGGGTGACGAGGTCCAAGCGTACGCCGGTGTGTTTTTGGGCGAAAGCGAGCATCGCTTTGTCAGAAGGGAAGGCGATGAAGTGCAATACCCAGCACACGACGAAGAATGGCAGGATGTGAGGCACGGGGGCGCCCATAACATGCAAAACGAACCCGAAGAGGGCCACCGACTCACCGAGCGCCAAGCGAAGAATGAGCGGCGGCTGTAGCAGCTGAAGCACTGTGCGGTGGGCGCTAGCGGGATCCGTTGGGACCTTCACCGTTCGACCCGAACCCGGGAGCGACATGGGATCGTCGATTTCTCGGGTGGGGATGACGACTCTCTGAAGCGCGTGGACTGCAGTCTTGGGCGGCAACCAAAAAGACAGCACCGCCATGTTGAGCCCCAGAAACCCAAACGCTGGAAGCAGCAGCGCTAGCTCCTTGGACGGTTGCGCCTCGACAACGAACGAAGCACCAAAAATCATCACGGTCGAAGACAAGATCGCGCCCCACAGGATGTGCAGGGTGCGCATTGGGTGCGCCGGTTGGCTCATGGCGGCCAGCATAGCAAGAAAGCGGGGCCACATGCAGGCTGCGACTGTCCCTGAGGTCTGATAGGGTCCGGTCCCTGACTATGGCTGACCACAAGGCGATTCTTGCGATTCTTCTCGTTATTGGAAGCGGCTCCTGTGGCCGAGATGAGGCTCTGCAGTTTCCAGACGAACGGCCGAAGCCGGTTGAAGGTCGCGATGAAGCGGGCGCGCCACCCAGCGGCGGAAGAGACGCTGGCTCAATGACGAAGCCCCCAACGGGCCCGGGCGACGCGGCTCCTGAGGCTCCTGAGGCCCCGGACGGCAGCAGCTCCGAACCGAGGGACGCTAGCGCCGAAGAGCCGTTGGATTCGGGGCGCCCCATCTTGGACGCCGCAGTTGCAGCGAATCCCAGCGACGCCGCCAGTCTTGACGCATCCATGATGGACGCTGGCCTAGTCCCGCCAGCGCCGTCGACCGACGCCGGCGCGCTACGGACTGATCACGTGATCGACCTGCGCGATCTTGTAGGCAGCGATGACTTTCAGCGTGTGTATGCTCCGTCGGGCGAAGATGGGCGGCTAGGCGTACCCGTGGCGACGGGTATGGATGTCGATGGTGACCAGCAGATAGACTTCATGCGTGCGTCATTTTTGGCTAGCGGAATGGGCGGCACCGCGTCTGGGATCGTGTACCTGCTGCTCGGCGACGGGGGGTTTGGACTCGACATTAACCTGCAGGCCCCACCTCAGCGGCTCCTCAAGATCCACGGAGGTGCGCCACGTGAGTCGACGGGCAGCGAGGTCTGGATGGACGACGTCACGGGCGATGGGGTCGGGGACCTACTGATCGCGAGGCAAAATTTTCGCGCCGCGGCGCCCGATCGGCGCGGGGCTGGCGCGCTAAGTATCGTGGTAGGGGGGCCATGGTTACGCGCGTTCATTGAACAAGCGGTGCAGGCGGGCATACCCGCTGAGTTTAGCCTGGCAGCTCCGCCTGAGAGCCTACCCGTGTTCACGATCGTGGGTTCCCGCGAGTTCGGACGTCTGGGGATCTGGGTCCGGAGCGGGGACATCACTGGCGACGGGATTGCGGATGTCGTGGTTGGGGCTGATCAGGAGAGTGACGGCGATGCCTCTCGGCATGGAGCTGCGTACATCATCCGCGGCGGCGCTCACCTCGGCAAAACCGAGGTCGTTGATCTAGCCGGTTTCGGAAGCACCACGCTGGAAGGAAACATTGCTCGAATTCGTCCACCGCTTGGAGCGGACAATTTTCACTTCGGAGCGACCCTCCAAGTAGCTGACTTGGATCGCAATGGGCGAGCAGAGGTGATCTGCAGCGCCGCGCTAGTAAGATCGGGAGCAGGCACCGTGCCAGATGGGGCTTCCGGGAGTGACGTGAGTGCTCGAGGTGGGGCACCCGGCGGCCGCGTCTATGTGGCCTGGGACGACAACTTCACGGGGGATGCCTGGACCCCGGGGTTTCAATTTAGGCTGGCCGCTCCTGCTAAGGTCACGGTGATCACTTCAGGCAACAAGGACGGGCGGAAGAACTCTCAGCTGGGTGAGGAGTTGATTGCGGGCAAGGACTACGACGGTAACGGTCGCTCTGACTTATTCATCGGGGACATGACCGCCGACGTCGGCGAAAATCGCGCGGCGGGGATCGGGTTTGTGATCTTCAACGCGGATAGCCTCCGTGACCTGCCTAGCTTGAACGTGACGAAGCCGACCGCGGAAACTCCGATCACTGCGATCACGGGGCGAATCGCTGGCTCGATCCTAAGTGATACCGCCGTACACGGCGACTTCGACGGCGACGGGATTGACGACCTCGCGGTGATTGCGCCGAACGACACCGCGGGCGACCGCATTCAGGCGGGTGTAGCTTACGTGCTTTGGGGTAACACTCAGCGCTTTCCCGAGGTGATCTCATTGGCCGAGCTGCCGTCGCAGAGTGTCGTTCAGGTGACGCGGATATTGGGCGCGGCGGGGGGTAAAGCCGGGGACGCAGGCGACATGCTGGGCTACAGCGCCGGGGTTGCGGACATCGACAAAGATGGCCGGGTCGACTTCCTCTTCAACGAAATGGCCGGCAATGGCATTTCCGCGGACACCCGGGACGCGGGGAACTTCGTCCTCTTGAGCGGCCGAGCCGTGGCGATGGATCGGCCGGACTGCGCCGGGGGCAGGGCGGATACGAAGTTCGATCGCTGCGGAGTGTGCGGCGGTAGCGACGTTGGCGCTGACGTGCCGCAGGGTTGTGTTAGTTTTCAGCAGCAAGTTCAGCCTATCTTGTTTGGTAACTGTACACCGTGCCACGGTGCTTCTGGTGGCCTGACTTTGTTTAGCTACGAACTGCTCATGGCGGGCAGTAGCAAGCACGGTCCTGTCATCCGTCCCGGTCGCCCCGAGGCCAGCCTGCTCATTCAGCTGCTCAACGGACCTTGGACTGGCCCGGGAGGCGTGGTGATCCCTGCTATGCCGCCCAGCCTACCGCTCAGTGCAGAAGATGTGGCGAGGCTGCGCACGTGGGTCGCTGAGGGTGCGCGCGAGAATTAGGCATGGGGGCCCCTTGCCACGCCTGAGCGCCTGCCTGTAGCCTCCCAACATGGGAAATCAGGCAGGTGTATTCGGGGTGCGCTGCGGTGCGGCTCTTGGGGTTTTGCTCGCTTCGGTGGTCGGCTGTTCTGGCGCCAACGTCGCGGGGAAGCACGCCAAGTTTCACGGCTGCAGTGACGATGACGTGGTGGTGACGGAGGTGCCTTCAGAGGGGCACACCCAGCTGGTCACCAAGGGCTGCGGCGCTGAAGAGACGTACTACTGCATCGGCATGAAGTGCCGCTCGCCCCGCTTACTCGCCATCAGCGAGTTCTCAGTCGCGAAGAAGTGCAAAGAGCAGGAGGTAAAGACAACCACCGAAGATGGCTACACGTTCAAGCTACAGGGTTGTCAGGAGCGGGCGACCTACGTGTGTGAGCAGGTCCCGAATGACGTGATTCGCTGCAGTCCCAAGAAGAAGTGAAGGTGAACCCCTAGCCGTAGGGCTATCGAGCGAACCCGTCGCGGGTCTGGGGATTGACACGGCAGACCCATTGGTCAAGCCTGGCGGCCTCATGACTCGAATCCACGGGCTGCTCTTAGTTGTTGTCACCTTCTCGCAGAGCGCGTGCTCGAAACACGAAGCCCCCTCGTCGGAGAGCCCAGCGGCGCAGGGCGGCTTGGGCAACCGGGGAGCGGTGGCCGAGGTCATGGCGGCCGCTTCTGCCGTCAAGCGGCTAGCTGCTTCAACCGCGACCACGGGAGCCGCCACGCCCCGCTACGAAATCGAACAGGGCATCGTCAGCTACCGGCAGGTGGGTATGCAGACCGGGACTGAGGTTCTGTACTTTAAAAAGTTCGGCGATCTTGAAGCCCGAGAAGCCAACTTCAAGTTCAGCCTGCCCCAGCTCCCGTCGGTTCCGGGGGTGGTGGCCGCAGCAAAGACACATACGATGACCCTGGTGGACGGCGACACCACGACTAACTGGGACGTAGCCACGAAGCAGGGGACTCGGTTACTAGGGACGTTTGACGCGTTCGGTGGGAAACAGAACCTTCAGGCACTGGCCGGCATGAGTCGCTTTAGCGTGGCCATGATCCGGTCGATGGCTGGCAAGCAGAGCGGACAGAGGACCCTGCTCGACTTGACGTGCGAGGTCTGGACGCTGCCGAAGCTTGGAGGAGAGGTCTGCGTGCACAAGGGGTTGGCCCTTGAATTGAGCGTGACGCTGCTCGGCATGAAGCAACACTCCGTGGCGACTGAGGTGAAGCTGAATGTGTCGCCGCCCGCGGAGAAGTTCGTCGTCCCGACGGACATCACGCTCACGGAGCGCTCAGCGAAAGACCTGTTCAACTTCGATGGACCTGCTGGAAAGGTGGACCCGGAAATGGTGAAGCGCTTGATACAAGTTCGCGACCAGGCCCAGACCCCGTGAGTGAGCGCCGTGTCGAGTCTAGCTACCGCGATCCCCTCGAGCTGATCTGGATCCGCGCCGCTGAGCGGCTAGGGTGGAAGGTGGAGCGTTCGGCTCAGGTCTACGCCTCTTTTGACGGAGCCGGGACGCTGACCGTTTCGGACGCGAGCGACTTCGATCGCGACGACAGCTTGGCGCAGATGATCTTTCACGAGATCTGCCATGCGCTGGTCGCGGGCCCCGGGGGTCAGCGGCGACCGGACTGGGGCTTGTCCAACACGGATGACCGAGACCTCGTCATGGAGCACGCTTGCCATCGCCTCCAGGCCGCGTTGAGCGCGGCGCATGGGTTGCGGATGTTCATGGCAGTGACCACCGTGTGGCGTCCCTACTGGGACAGCTTGCCTGCGGACCCCCTGCGGCAGCTGCCTCAGTCTCACACGCACTTTGTTCAGGACCCTGCGATAGCGATCGCTCAGAGCGCGTTTCATCGCGCGGAGCTTGAGCCATTTCGCAGTGTGCTGCATGAGGCATTGTCCGCGACGGCGGTGATCGCCGCGGCTGTTAGACCCCACGCACCTCCGGACTCATTGTGGGCGAAGACGCAAGCTCACCATGTCACCGGTTTCTTGCTGGGGGACGCAGCGCAGCGGTGCGGCACGTGCGCCTGGGCGGTTGCGGCGGGAGCCTCAGGAAAGTTCCGCTGCCGCCAGGCGGCGCGCCTCACGAGAACAGGAACTGTCGCTGCACGTGCCGTCTTGCTTGCCGAAACCGAACCTGCCTGTGAGTGTTGGGAACCTGAGCTGAATGAGGACGCATGCGGCGCGTGCGGGGCTTGCTGTCGTGAGGGCTTTGACCTCGTCCAGGTCAGTCCGAGGGAGCTGATTCGGAAGCGACATCCCCACTTGGTCCAAGCGTCGAGCGCGGGCTACTACGTTCCAAGACCCGGTGGAACGTGCGTCGCGCTGTGCGGCGAGGGCTCTGAAAGCGCAAGCTATCGTTGTCAAATCTACGAAGAGCGTCCAAGGTCCTGCCGCGATTTTTCGGTCGCCGGCGAGGCGTGCCTGGTTGCGAGGCGGAGGGTCGGCCTCAGTCGCTAGGCTGTTGTTCGACGAACCTGATGTCGGTCTGTGTCGGGTATGGAGTCCCGCTTGGCCTTCAGTCACGCACGGTACCGCGCGCTCCGAGGCCGCAGCTTAGGGACATTCCTGCAGCACGGCTGTATGTCACTTCAACAAGCAGCAACAAGCTTGGGGTTTCGCGTTGTTGTCCGTTGGGTTCCCACTAGTCTTGACCAGGTATGGACGGGCCTCTCAACACAGCTGGGTTTTCGCGAAGCCGCTGGGCGCTTAGGACCTCACCGTGTTGGCTTATCTTTGGCGCGTGTGCTTGCAGCTCAGGCCTGGAAGACATTCAGTTCGTCGGTGAAGCGGCCCCGCAAATTCACGATGACGAGCGAGTGACCGCCTCGCCGGACGCGGGCACGAGCAGCGTGCCCCCACCCGGGACCGTTTTGGCGAACGGGGGAGGCGGAGGCGAGCCACCGATTTCTCAAGGGGGGGGCGGAGGCGAGCCACCGGTTTCTCAAGGGGGAGGCGGAGGCACAGGCGGGCAAGGAAGTGAGCCTTGCCCTGGGCCGCTCTTTGAAACCGCTTGGACGGACGCGAGCGTGAGTCGGGCGCAAATGCCGGCGGGGGACTCAGTGGACTACAGCTTGCGCTCTGAGCTGCCTCAGTATTCCGACCAAGGGCACGACCTCGGTTCCAACCCCGTGGGCGCGCCGCGTTGGCTCCGGGTGTACACCTTTCTGAGTCGCGATCTGCGGCTGGAGATGAAGGCACAGACCCCGATGCCGAGCGACGTTGAGCTCGGCCTTTACACCTTTGTCGTTTGGGTTTCCGACCCTGCGAGTTGCAAAATCGGGCGCGTGGACGTCACCGTGCAGGTGACTGAGTGACCTGCAGGTCACTCAGTAGTTGGTCCGTGCAGTTAGTCCGCGCTCAGTACTGAGCGGACTCCGACCTTGATCTTCTGTGCCTCGACGCAGCCAGTGACTCGGCTGCCATCCCGCAGGTCAACGTCCCCGGAAGGCACAACCAGGTCACCTAGGAGGTGAGCGCCGGTCCCGATGGCGACGTCGTCCGCACCGGTGGAAAACGTGATGCGCGAAGCATCCGGAGAGGTCCCCCTAAGGCCACGAGTACTGAAGCCTGCGCCGATCCGAAGGTCATCCCGCGCGCGCACGTCGTAGCTGCCGCCGGTCGTGTCTACCAACAACACTGCACCCTCCCCGAACTCCAACAGCTTGAAGTGGTAGAGCCCTGCGCCATCGAGCGCGAGCGTCCCTCTGTGGTCGACCCTCACTGTGCCGTAGGAACCGGGCGCGAGGGTGCGACGCTGGCGGCGTGGCACGCTAATGTTACGGCCGGTGCCCTGGAAAGTCACGCTGCCGATGGTCTGAACGGGGACAACGGCGTTCAGTGAAAGTTCACCCGTGACGTCTCCGGTCCCTGACTGAGTTCCGACGAGGGTCAAGTCGCCGTCTACTACCGAGTTGCTCTCGAGTACCGCGTTGCCGCGTCCGCTGACGTCGCCCGTGACTTGAGCGTCGGGAGAGAGGTTAACAGCGCCGCCAGAATAGATGACCGGCGCGTTGAGCTCCCCACGATAGTGGACGTTCAGCTCTTCCGTTGCGAGCACGCACGCCGCGACCGGCGCATGCGCTCCGACGGTCACTGCCCCAGTCGTGAGGTCATTACGCCCGATGACGCGCATGCGCACGACATCACCAGGGTGGATCGCTTCGATGTCTTCACGGTTGATGAGCCCCGTCTGGTTAGCCCCCGGGTCGCACAAGAGGTTCGAGAAGATGAACATGAACCGATCGGTAGAATCAATTAGCGAAACACAGCCGCCGAAGGAACTTGAGTAGACGATTTGTATTTGGTCGCCGAGGTCGGTCACGCTGTGCAAGGAGAGAGCACCCGTCGGACGCAGACGTCCAGACTGGACGATCGGTTGCAGGATAGACTGCAGGTACAGTGTGTCGTGTACGCTGAACAACCCAAAGTCCTCCCGTGCCCCGGTGTACGTGTTTTGTCCGACTCTATCACTGCAGATCGAGAACGCGGAGCGAACGGGGTTGTCGTTGCCCTTGCCTTCCTCGGCGATCAGCTTGAAACAGGAATTTACCCCGTCCGTTTCGAAGTTGATCGTCACGTTCTCGTTCGTACCATCAAAGGTCACTTGGACACTGTTCAGCGTGACGAAAGTGTGAGCTTGCTGCGCGGCCGCTGGCAAGATGAACGCGCAGACCATCAGGAATGCGGATAGAAACTGAAAGCGCAAAAACAGACTGCGCGGCGACGCCAAAAGAGAACGAGAGATTGGGGTATTCACAAGAACCTCCGGATCATGGCAAGCCGTGTGCCACGGGGGTGAAGTACGGAAACTCCGGACCCAAGCATTGTTGTCCGGCGAACCCCGGTAGCCCAGATTGGCGGCGGCGCCAATCAGTTTGTTGGAACGTTTTGGGGTCTATTCGGGCTCGGAGCTCGCCCGCCGCCGCACGTTCGAGCGCAGCTTCTTAACGAATTCTTCAACCCCGCGAGGAGTCTCAAGGCTGGATCCGCCTAGGGTCCTATTTTCAAGCTCCACGTAACTAGACTCGAGGCCCAGACCCGAAGCCCAGTCGTGGAGCCAACCGGTTCGCTGCGCGCACAATAGGAAGCCCGCCAGCGCAGCAACAATTAGGATCACCCATTCGGCGTTGTGGGGCGCCTCGGGCAGCTTGTCGTTTCGACTTGTCTTGAGCTCGCTCTCAGCACCTCGCGGAGCCGGAGACGTCAGCACTGCCGCTACAGCTGAAGGCTGAACAACGTGTTGTTCAGCTTGAGCCGGCTGAGCTGCCAGGTCCGCTTGTCGCATCGGATCGCGACTACGCGGGGCTTCTGCCAACGGCGGAGGCCGAGTGGATGACAGCGGACTGGGCAACGGTGGAGCGGGCAACGGTGGAGGCTGCGTGGACTTCACACCTGGAGGTGGGGGCCGACTGGGTCGGGCGTTCCCGGGAGGGGCAACCGACGGTCGCGAGGCAGGCAAGGGGGGAGGCGCAGTCCGCCTTTGGGGCGCTCCCGCTGAGGTCGCACCGGCCGGGGGAGGTACAGAGGCCGTCACGGCCGGGGGAGGTACAGAGGCCGTCACGGCCGGGGGAGGTACAGAGCCTCCGGGCCTTGGGATCGCACCAGGGGCGTGGCTTCGTCGAGGGCTACGAGCGCTGCCTCCTGGCCTCGCAAGTGGCCGACGGAGCTCCCCGGGGCCGCCGGCACTCTGGGTCGCCGACGCATCGGCGCCATAACCTCCTGGCCCGAGGCCCATCACAGTCATCCCACCCCCTCTCAACTGCTTGGTCGGTATCGGGTTCCGCCGGCGCGTTGGGGCGTCCGGATCGGCTGAAGTGGGCGGGGGCAAACTGAGGAGCGTATGCAGGGGCTGCCAATTTCCGCCTCCCAACTTTCTCGCCGCGGTGTACTCGTCGACGATCCCCTGTTGCAGCGCGTCCTTTAGCTCATCGAGAGACAGCGTCCTGCGATCATTCTCGCCGACCTCTACCTCCCACACTCCCTCCGGCGCAGCAGCCTCCGACATCCACACTCCTGGCCCACTATCGTAGTCGTCCGACCGCGGGTTTGGGAAAAAAAGTAAGCCACGGCGGGTGGATGCGGTGGGGTCGGTCGGAGCGGTTTGGAAGTTTCTGGTGTGTTTGCCCGAAACGCTGTGTTCTCGATGCAAGGGACACCGTGTTATCGTCCCCGAATGGACGACCCGTTTGCACCCAAGAAGCGCTTCAGTCTCGGGCGGGTCCTGACCGGTCTGGTGTTGCTCGGCACTGGGACCTTCGCGATTGCGTTTTATTTCCCGCTGTTGGAAGCCCACTCAGCGCTGGTTCGCGAACATGAAAGCTTGAGCGCTCAACAAGCCAACCTGGGGTCCCAGTTGAAGCTCACCTCCGAGCAGCTTGAGGCCACCCAGAAAGAGCGCGAGTCGCTCAGGACTCAGCTAAGCAAGAAAGACGACGCTCAGGCAGAGCGGGAACGCGCCGCGGGTAGCCTCATGCACGCGCTGTCCAGCGCGCTAGAGCCGCGTATCAAACGCAAAGCGCTAAAGGTTGTTCAGCAGGGTTTAGACACGGTGGTCCAAATCGACAACGCGAAACTGTACCGCGGGAACCAGGCCAGCGTTCACCCACCCGGAAGCGCGGTGTTGTGCGATATCGCCAAAGCCCTCACGGGGGCAGACGCACAGCTTCAAGTGATCGCCTACAGCACCTCCGCGCAAGTGGACAACGCGCTCTTGCGGCGCAGCTTCGCGACGACCGTCGAGTTGACCGCTGCTCGAGCGGCGAGCGCGGCGCTCGCGATCACCTCGTGTGGCCTAGATCCCAAGCGAGTGGTCGCTTCAGGTGTCGGGCATCATCGGACGCTGGACGGAGCCGAGGCGAACTCCGATGGGCAGATTGGGATTGTCGTCAGCTTGCCAGGAGAATCCTGATTCGTGAGTCGGTACGAGCCAGGTGCGTAGATGTTGAGTTTCAAGTCCACTGTTTCTATTCCGTGCGCGCCCGATGTGGTGTGGGCGGTGATGACCGATTGGCGCAAGTCCGCCTATTGGATTGGCGTCGAAAACCTCCGCCTGGCGGACCCGAACAAGCCCGAGCGGGAGGGAACGCGACTACTGTTTACTGCGCGCGGTCAGCAGACGACAGTCATTCGCGCCTGGGAGCCCGGACGCAAGCTCACGCTTGAGTCCGTGCAGGGTGGAGTTACGGCCACGTATTGTTACACGTTGGCTTCAGGCAGCGGACAGACCCAGGTGAACCTCACGGCGGAGTGTTCAGCGATTGGCTTCATTTGGCGTGCTCTGCTGCCGCTCATCGCTCGGGTGATGGCGTGGACAGACAAGAAGCAGCTGGCCGCTTTGAAGCGGCTGACTCAGGCCATGCTGCTCACCGCGGAGCGCGAAGCCGATCGCCTTGAGGGCGCCGTTTCGAAGCCGCCCCAAAAATAGCTTGCTTGGTTTTTCGCGGCGTTGTAGTCCCCGATTGCCTTGGGTGTCCCGTCTTCGAGCGGGAATGTGAGCTGTGGCTTGTTGCTACCGTTCACTTCAGGGAAGCTGGTGTAAGTCCAGCGCGGAGCACGCCGCCGTAAGCGTCAACAAGGTTTAGGTAACATGCCACTGGCTGAAGAGGCTGGGAAGGCACCTGAATCTCGACGTAAGCCGGAAGACCTACCTGAAGTAGCAGCGGAAGACCGCTGTTTCCTTTCCTGGAGTGCGAGCTCGCTCAGGTCCTATGAGAGTCACTTTCTCACAGAACGGCCTGACAGCAGGTCAATATCTCGCGGCCGCGTGTTCCGCTCTGGTGATGCTTGTCTCCGGATCGGCTTGGGCGGAGACGCCCGTTGTTGAACTGACAGTACCGGGAGAGCGGCTGCGGCGCGCTGAGGACGCGCCCGGCACATCGAGCAGCGTTGTCGAGCGAGCAGAGCTTCAGCAGCCAGGCCAAAGCAGCGCAGATGTCCTACGCTCCGTGCCTGGCATTCAGGTGGCGCGCACAGGTGCATCCAGCGACTTCGCGACAGCTTCCTTGCGCGGCGCGACTTCTGAACAGACGCCTATTTATCTTGGGGGAGTGCGCCTGAATGACGACGTGGGCGGTACCGCGGACTTGTCGGCGACTCCACTTTGGATCCTAGACCGCATCGTCATCTATCGAGGCCACGCGCCGGACTACGTAGATCGCTTGGGCGTTGGCGGGGCGCTAGTCCTCCACCCCAGGCTACCCATCAGCACTGAACTACGCTTGGGTGCAGGCCTTGGTAGTCACGGTGAGCAGAGTCAATGGGTATCAGCAGCTGCCTCATCGAGCCAATCGGCAGCCCTCGTCGGTCTCAAGCTGAGCGGCGCCACCAACGACTATCGCTATTCGGACGACCAGGGAACGCTCTTTGACCCGACCGACGACCGCGCACTTCGGCGACGAAACGCGGATTTTGCCTCTGTGGACTTCTGGGCGATTTCGCGGCACCGCCTGGGCAAAGGTTTGAGCGTTAGGACGGTCTTTAACTCATTCCAGCGTGAACAGGGCATTAACGGGCTCAGCATCAGTCCAGCGCTGCATGCGCGAGTGACTCAGCGGCGCTTGCTTGCTGGAGTGACCCTCGATCTCAATTGCGGTGAGAATTGCGAGTTCACCTCAACAACACAAGCGCTCGTGGGGCGCTCGGTGACCGAGGATCCGCGAAAAGAAATTTCGGCGCTGCTCACCCCCCTGCTTGACGTCGATGGGAAACGACTCAGTCAGCGCTTCGCGCTGTCATACGACGCCGGCCCGGTCCGGCTTTCACCCAGTGTTTGGCTTGGATACGAACAAACGGCGGTGACACGCGTCCCCAACTCATCGCTCGAAGCGACGCGTAGCAGCGTGCGTCCCGCCTTGACCGCGGATACAACCGTGGGCCCAGGGCGGGCGTACGGGCTCATCGCATTGGAGTGTCACCGCACTGACAGCGCGGGCGACCGTGGTGAGCGTCCCCCGACCCGCGGCGAACTTTGTGAAGAGGCCGAACCCATCGGCCGCGTTGGTGCGGAAGTGACCGTTGGAGGCGGCACCCGCGTGCTGCTCTCTGCCGGTAGGTACGTCCGGATGCCCACGGTTGGAGAACGTTTCGGGACGTCACCCGTGGTTCGTGGCAATGACGCACTCAAGGTTGAGCGCAGCTTTGGTGTGGACGCAGGACTGCGCAGTGAGCAGCGCTGGCGGGAGCTCACCCTCGGTGGAGAGCTGGCCACATTCGCGCGTGTCACCGACGACTTGATTGGTTTTAGGCAGACCAGTCTTGGCATCGTGCGGCCTTTTAACATCGCGACCGCTCGCAACGTTGGGGCTGAGGCTGCGCTGAATGCGGAGTTTTTCCAGCACTGGCAGGTGAGTGGCAACGCGACTTGGTTGGATCCGCGCGACACCAGTCCGGGGCGAACGGGGCAAAATGATCAGCTGCCGTATCGTTCGCGCCTGGTGACGACTCTGGGCACAGAGCTTCACGGAAAACTCGACAGCTTAAACATCGGGCGCGCGAGCCTTGGGCTTGAGTACTTCCGCCGCGCCGCTCGCTTCGCGGATAGTGCTGGGTTAGTCGTGCTGCCAGCGGAAGGAAGCGTCGACCTGACCGCAGCCGTCACTTTTTGGCGGGAACGCCTGAACCTGGGCTTTGCTGTCCGCAACCTGACCGACGAGTTCGTCGTCGATTTGCTGGGCGCGCCCCTCCCTGGCCGTTCAGCTCATCTATCTATTGAGGCGACGCTGGGTCCGTAGCCACCCAAACTTTCAACGAAGCAATTACCAGTTAACGACACCCAAGACGAGGCACCATGACTTC
>JBDKJZ010000019.1:0-23717 GCA_039796375.1 Pseudomonadota bacterium | reverse complement strand
TCGCTCGAGGCCGAGATCCTTAGTCGGCAGGGCGCCACCTCGGAACGGAGCTACACTCGCTACCTGCTAGACGGCGGGGCGTCGAAAATCGGCGAAAAAGTCACGGAAGAAGCTGGTGAATTCGTTGAAGCCATCGGGTCGCAGTCCGCGGAGCGGGTCGCCAGCGAAGCGGCTGACGTGGTTTATCACCTGATGGTCGGGCTTCGGTTACGGGGCGTGAGTTGGCGTCAGGTTATCGAAGTTTTGGCCAAGCGCTCCGGCCAGAGCGGCCATGAAGAGAAAGCTAACCGGTCGGCTCCTTCAGGTTGAGGCAGAGCGCGGTCGCGAATGATCGCTAGCTCGCCACAAACTTGGTGCAGCCAAGGGCCTAAGGTGCGAGTTTTATCGGCCTATGCCGAACGTCTTGATCTTTGAGAGCGACCTTGAGTTCGCCAACCTCCTGAAGACTGAGCTCAACAACCGCTCTTGCGTGGTTTCGGTGGTGGAAGACGCGACCGTTGGGCTTCAGCAAGCAGCCAGCGCTCCGCCGGACCTCATCCTGTTGTGCACAGAGTTGCCTCGGATGAACGGCTTCTCGGTCTGCAACCGCCTCAAGCGCGACCCCAACCTGCAGGACGTTCCCGTCATCATCATGAGCGCGAACGCCTCGGAAGAGACCTTCCAGCAACACCGAAATCTGCCGAAGAAGCGTGCTGACGCCTACGTGCACAAGCCGCTGTCTTTTGAGGAACTACTGCCTCACATTGAAGCGCTGATGCCCTTGGACGGCTCGCCCAGAAAACCTGCACCCTCCGAGAGTCCGGCTACGACGCGCGCGCTCGAAGGCTCCCAAAATTTCGGCACCGGTGGCGCTTCTCTGGACGTCACGGACGATCCGGGAGATGTCGTGCTCGAAGACGATATTGAGCTCGATGACTTCGAGGACGTTGACGAAGAGCTTGTCGACGATCTCCTCGACGGAGAGGGCCGCGACGACGCGGGACCGACCGCCGACGCCGCGCCGCAGAGCAGCACCGATTCGGACGATAACATGGCTGAGGAAATGTTCGACGCACTGATGGTCGACGGTCCCGAAGGTGATGTGGAGCAAACTAGCGCAGAAGCAGGCGCTTCAAACGATCCCGGCTTCGCTTTAGACAACGACTCACTCCCGACCGAGTTCCCTGAACCGGCGGGCGGGAACGACTCGCTTCCTGCCCCGCACTCTGACAGCGGGTTGCGCGCGCCCTCACCCACTTCTTCCGCTCCCCCGAAGCGGAAGTCGGGCCTCCCGCCTCCTTTGTCTGCAGCCCCCCCGCCGGTCCATCACGGCGTATCGGGCAACCCCGGCGAGGCCGCGCAGCTGCGCAACGAGCTCGCCCTCACCCAGGATCGGTTAGCTGATCTTGAGAGCACTCTCGCCAGCTTGCGGAACGCCGATGAGAAACTTCATCAGGATCTAGATGAGGCCCGTGCGCGCCTAGCGAGCGGTGCAACTGGACCCAAAGCGAAGGACATCCTCGACCTTCGGGAAGCGCTAAACAACAAAGATAAAGAGCTGCTTGAACTCCGGGACCAGCTCAATCGCCGAGAGAAGGAGCTCGTCTCCGCAAAAGATAACTCTCTGGACTTCGAGCGAAAGAATGCCGACTTGGCAGAGAGACTCGTCGAGCTGGACAAACAGATGCACTCGGCCGAGCGCGCGCAGCACGCCGCAACCCAAGATCGTGATCAGGCTGCCAAGCGGGCTGATGACTTTAGACGTAAGGTCGACAAGCTTACCGACGAAGTCGCCCACGCCCGTGAAGAGCTTCGAACCACCGCCGCAGAGCGGGATAACCTCACCGGTGAGCTCGCCGATAGTCAGTCTGGCCTACAAGCGCTGTCCTCCGAGCGGGACTCGTTGCTCGCCGAACGGGACAGCCTCAGCCAGGGCCTGGCAGCGGCGCAGCGCGACGCCAGTGAGCAAGTCCAGAAGCTCAAGGAGGAGCATGTTGCCTTGCTCAAGCGCGTCGACGAAGCGGAGGCGCAGGTAGAGCAGTCTCAGCAGCAAGCGGCCGAAGCGCTAGACAAGCTGGATCAGGAGCGCGCCACCGTTTCAAGCGCCGCTGATGCGATCACCCTCGCGCTCGACAAGCTCAGAGAGATCTCTCAGTAACTAAGGGCCAAAAACCGTTGAAACTTGTTTCACGGTCTCGCGATCGCTTCGATCCAGGCCGTGAGCAGGCGCGTAAAGCGGTCGCGGGCTTCTTTGGCAGTCGCTTCCACTTCGTCATGACTTAATGGTTGCTTCGAAATTCCCGCTGCCAAGTTGGTGATACAGCTGATGGCCGCGGCTCGGGCGCCCAGCTGCCCGAGCGCTATCACTTCGAGCGCGGTACTCATTCCGACGGCGTCAGCACCAAGCCTTGCCAGCATGCGCACCTCCGCTGGAGTCTCGTAGGTAGGTCCCAGCAGCGACGCGTAGACGCCCTGCTTCAGCGATACGCCCGCAGCTACGGCTGCTCCGAGCGCCAGTTCCCGCAGCCCCGGATCGTACGCGTGGGTCATATCGGGAAAGCGGGCGCCTCGCCCGTCATGGGGACCGACTAGCGGGTTCTGCCCGCTGAGGTTGATGTGATCCGTGATGAGCATCAGGTCACCGGGAGCGAGGTCCGCGGCGATACCGCCTGCGGCATTGGTGAGCAGCACGTGGGTGCAGCCGAGCTCCCGCAGCAGGCACGCGCCGAACACGACGCGGTCCGTCGAATACCCTTCATAGCTGTGCACCCTGCCCTGCATGCACAGCACCGGTACGGTTCCAAGGAATCCGCCGCAGAAATTGCCGGCATGTCCCTGAATCGCCGAAGTCGGCATGTGCGGGACCGAGGCGTAGGAAACCTTGCTCAGGCCGGCAAGGGAGTCGGCGTAGCCGCCTAGCCCGGAACCTAGGACGAGGCCCACCTGGGGCGCTGGAACCCTGGAGCGGAGGAAATCGGCGGCAGAGTGGAGTTGGGCCACGTCGGGGAGGGGCATGATCTGAGCCTTTCACAATTCGGGTGGCGTGTTATGGTGCGCGCCCCCCAGGCCGGCAGCCCAAAGCGGTGCCGCCATCAATCGAACTACTCAATCGTTCAGGATATCCAATGGCAAGCAAGTTCGCAGACTTTTTGGCAGAGAACAAAATTGACGGGCGACGCATTCTGTCGAGCTCTAAGCAGATCGAACGGTTGCGTCCAGAAGACCGCGCCGCGATCCTCGCGAAGCGCAATCGCAAAGAAGGCGCCAAGGAAGAGGAAGCTCCCGCCGAGCGCCGCAGTGGGCGCCCCGTCACCCCACGCTTGCTCACCGCTGCAACCACGGGCGGCAAGCTGTCCGGGCCGGGCAAGACGCGACTCCTGCGTGCGATCAACCGCATCCTCGAGAAGAAAAAGAAGGACGCCGTCGAGCTACGCGCCTTGTTCTAGGCTCCCACCGGTCTCACCAGGCTGGCTGGACCGCGGCACATTCGCGGACCAGCCACTGGGAACGGCGGTGATTCCCGGTCACTTCGCTCTGGCACTCTTGCGTGACCTTTCTATTTGCTGAGCGTTGTAGGGCGCCCTCGGCTACAGCGCCCGTCGGAGTACGACGGCCCGACCACCTGTGAGGTGCCACCGCAGCAAGTGATCGTCGTCCAGCGTGAAACGCGCGACGTCAACGGCTCCGTTCCCTCGCTGCATTTGAATCGTTACGCGCCCATGATCGGCTCGGAGGACCTTGTACGGAGCGCTGCGTGGTAACTCGCCGGGGATCGCGATCGTGACTGCATCGCGCTCGAACTCGAAAGCAGTGCCCTTCACCCATCCGGTGGCGTTCGCTAGCTTGGAGAGCTCGACGTTTTCGACACTCTCCCCCAGCCATCGCCCTTCGAGCCGCCGCTGCACGGGGTGATCGCAGCCCAATAGTATCCCCATTGAGCTGAGCCCCAGTGACATAAGCCCGATGTAGAACCAACGCGAAGCACGCACGCGCCCATTGTCCGACAAATACCTACATGTGTCCAGATTTCGATAAAGATGGGGAGCGCCCTGTGCTTCGCGCAGCCCTCGGCACGCACTGGGTCGCCGATGCGTATGGCTGTGACCGTCAGCTTCTAAACGCCGAGGGGGTCGAGCTCGCTCTTATTGAAATCCCCGAGGTCCTCGGACTGAGACGGGTGAGCGAACCCCAGGTCAGCCGCCACGCCGACGGAAGCGTAGCCGGTGTGGTCCTGATCGCTGAGAGCCACATGAGCCTGCACGGTTTCCCTGCGACTGGCGGACTGCATGTCGATCTATTCTCCTGCGCGCCCTTCGACTTGCCGGTGCTGCGTAGCGAGCTGACGGAGCGCTTCCGCGCGCTGGCCTTTGAAGAGACCTTGATCGATCGGGGAATACCCGTTTGATCTCAGGGTGAGTCGCGAAGAGCCAGACGACAAGCAGCCGCCATTCGCTGCGCGAAATCCGCAGGTGCGCTGACGTCCAGGGTCAAGACCCCTAGTTCCGGCCAGCTGTGAGTGACCACCCTAGAGCGCTCTGAAAGGATGGAGATACTCACTCCCTGTGGCTGAAATTTGTTCACAAGGATGCTGTTCACCGGATCTTGAAACTGGGTCATCACCGACAGCAAGCAGCGCTCCAAGTACACGGCATCGTCCATTCGGTCGAAGCTTAGCCCTCCGAACTCCAAGCGTACGCGCGACCATGTTACAGACAACAGCGCACCCCTAGGCTGTAGTCAAAGTACGGCCTAGGGTGTGAACTGATCCTAGACAAACAGCCCTCCTTGGTGTTTCGCGCGTAGAACCCGCCGACGAACACCCCCTGTTCGTCATCGATCCATTCGTCCGCGTTACCGACCATGTCATAGACCGCGTCCTCCCCCCATCTGCTAGCACACTCAGGGTTGGTTCCCGTTGGGTGCATCAGCGGACGCCCTTCGTGTTTGAAATAGTTCAAACGGGGGTCTAGGTGACCGAGTGAGGTGTTCCCGTGGAGAATGGCCGCAGGGTGGGCACCATTGAATACGTTGCACTTCCGCGGCGCGTAGACATCGCCGTATGGAAATTGTCGTTCCGCGTCTCCGCGGCAAGCGGTAACCCACTCGTCCTCGGTGCACAACCGCTTGCCCGCGTTCGCACAAGCTTGCGCTGCGACTAGGCCATTGAGGTAACCTTGAGGAGTCACGTTCGGTACCGAAACGGCCTGCACCTCGAAGGCCTCGCGCATCTGAAACGGCGGAGGAGCCGGGACAGGAATGTTCTGGTGCTCAGCGTCACCCATGGTGAACCGCTCTTCGAGCCAGCGCTCGTAGTTGTTCCGAGTGTGTACAGGATTCGGGTGGTAGTAGGGCGACAGCTGCCGCTGACCCTTGACATCCACCAAGGAGGCCTCGAAGCGGTCTATGCAGTACTGGCCCCGAACGTTCACCATTTCCGGCGGACACGCCCGGAAGACGCGACTGCCCAGGTGGGCTTCGTAAGTCGGTACGATTTGGACCGAGGCGTCGGGTAGATAGAGGTGCGCGGGAGTCGGGAGGCCCTGCCGGACAGCGTCCGTCGTGAGGTCCACCGCTACGCTAGGTCCACCCGTGGGGTGCGGCTGACCTCCTTCGGCGCTGCAGGTGCAAGACGTACAAGCGATCGACCCAAGGGCGCCGACAATGAGGAGTGGCGGAAGTCCTCCGTCACTCGACTTTGGCGCGCCCCGAAACACCGACTCAGGACTTGCCGCGATAGACGATTAGACCGTGAGTCAAATCGTAAGGCGACACGGCCACCCGAACCCGGTCACCGGGCAACACGCGAATGTGGTGTCGACGCATGCGTCCAGACAACTGCGCTCTGACTGATGCCCCCCCTTGGTCCACGCGTACCGTATACTGGCCGCCGCCGAGGGCTTCCGAAATAGTGCCCTCCATCTCCAACAGGTCGCCTTTGCTCATCTATTAGTCTCGTAGGAACAGTCTTGAAAATGGATTCACAGGGATTAAAGCGCGCGAAAACTCGCACAGGGCGCCACAAAGCGCAAGCCTGGCGGCGCTTGGCGGGTCTCGATTTCCGGTTCAACTTCGGTCGGGACTCCCGGCCCCCAAGCGAAGCCGAGACCCATTAGACACACTCTGCCGGAGTCACGGAACTGTTTCGAAGCAAATCCTTGCGAACGGCGGGAGGTTCGTTCTAGGCCCCCGGGTCGTGTTCTGCGCCACCCTATTCGACTACAACGGAGTCCTCGTCGACGACGAGCATGTGCACCTGGCGGCGTTCCAGGACGTGCTCGATCCGCTCGGGATCCACTTGGACGAACAGACCTATTGGGCCCACTACTTGGGTTTCGACGACCCGAACTGCTTCCGCGCGGCCTTCGAGCGCCACGGGCGACCCATCGACGACGCTCGAGTGGCTGAGCTCGTGGCCGCGAAGAAGCCGTGTTATCTGCGACGCGCGAAGGACGTCCTGAAGGGGTTTCCGGGGGCTGCCGAGCTGCTGCGAGCGCGGGCTCTGGTGGGACCCGTGGTGATCGTCTCTGGCGCGTTAGAAGAAGAAATTGTGCTGGGACTGCAGGTGCTCCAGAGCAGCGCCTACGTGAAGAAGATCATCTCATCCGAGCACACAGCACGCAGCAAACCCGACCCCGAAGGCTACGAACTCGGCCTAGACCACCTGCGGAGCCTCGGCGTCGCTTCACCGCTAACCGAGACGATTGTGTTCGAAGACTCCTTGGATGGTATCCGAGCAGCGAAAGCCGCAGGGCTCTGCTGCATAGGCATCGCGCACAGCTACCCTCAGGCTCAGCTTAGCGCTGCGGGCGCCGACGCCGTCGTGGAGAAGATCGCGCAAATCGACGAAGAGTTACTGTTAAAAGTATACAACGAAACTCGAAAATGAAGCGCCCCCTCCCGAGACGTCCGCTTGGATATTCCATTCTGGCGTTGCTGAGCGCGCTGCTCGGCGTCGCCACGCCGCCCGCCAACGCCTCAAAGGACACCGAAGACAGGTTACTCGACTTCGAACGTCCCTTCGCGGAGGGGATTCGGGGCATCACGGTGGGGCCGATAGAGAACACACTGCACTCAGACAAGGGCTACGGCAGCGATACTTCGGCACAAACCTTTCAGCTGAGCAGGCGCCTCGGAGCAAACTGGGTCAGCTTAACGCCGTTCGGTCGCGCTTGGAACTTGACCCCTAGCGGTGTGGACTTGCGCTTTGAAGCCCAGTTCTCGGAGAATCGGCGCAACGTCATCGCGGCTATCCGGCAAGCTCACAACCAAGGTTTGAAGGTACTGCTAGTCCCTCACCTTTGGGTGGAAACTGGTGAGTGGAGAGCGCTCATACACTTTGACAACGACCAAGAGTGGAAACGCTGGTTTGAGGCCTACCGAGTCTTCTTGCTGACGTGGGCCGCGGTCGCTCAAGAAGCGAACGTCGATCTGTTCAGCGCCGGGGTAGAGTGGCGCAGCTGGGTCACGACGACCCACGCGCCGTCCTTTGCAAAGCTCCTGCGGGAAGTGAAGCGCGTCTACCGCGGACCAATCACCTACGCGGCCAACTGGGACGATGTCGAGCACACCGTCATTCTTGGTGAGTTGGACGTCATCGGGATCAACGCGTTCTACCCCCTCACCGACAAAGAAGACGCTTCGATGGACGATCTCCTGCGCGGGGGCTCCGAATTGGTCGCGCGCGTTGAGCGACTCGCTCTCGAATGGCGCAAGCCTGTCCTGTTCACAGAAATCGGCTATACGACTCGTCCCGATCCCGCGCTGCGTCCCTGGGAGTGGCCGGATAGCATGCAACACGTCACCGTCGACGGAACCGCGCAGGCTGAAGCGTACTTCGCCCTGCTGCATCGTTTTCTCGAGGAGCCTTGGTTCTTGGGCTTCTTCGTCTGGCGCAACTACGCCGACCCGTACGACACGTCGCAGGAAGCGCCGTGGGGGTTTTCTCCGCTGCATAAACCGGCGGAGATCGTGATGCGCGACGCATTTGCGCAACCGTTCGCGTACGAGGGACCGCCGCCGATCGGCCACGCTTTCGGAAACCCCCGGGCCCAGCAAATCGGACGATACTAAACCCCTCGCTACCTCCGCCCGACGTGCTCACTAGGACCACGCTGGGCGGGGCAGAACAGCAGGCTACTGGTTCGACGTAATCACGCCGCAGCCAACTCGGGCCTTCATGTCAAGGCCGTGCACAACCACGGCGTGGCCCAACGGATTGAGCATGTCACCAGCCGCCAGCTTCCATTCGCTGGTCGTGACCTTCAGCTCACCGTTGCCATCGGCACCACAGGTGCTCATGCCAACATCGCCGGCGTGATGGGGTGCCGGCGCATTGACTTGCCCGTGGGCCGAGAGCACGCACGCCTTGTCCACGGGCGAGCGAAACGGGCTAACTGGGCTACTCAAGAGGGTGACTCATGCGGACAATACAACGCGATGTCTTAACAAGAGCAACGACCGTCGTTGCCACGAGGGGGTATGACGCACCGACGCTGACAGCGCCAAGCTGGGTATCGGCAAGCTAGAAACACCACGCGATCAATGGGCGTGCACATTCGATCGCTCCGCGTGCCAGGAACGCGGCTTAGACGTGGCGGACGAACCAACGGGCCGGAAGCTCGGGGCGGCGTCCGTTGAAACCACACAGGTTAACTAAGTCTCCGTCTGCGCCCCCTTCCGGAACCGAACCGTACAAGGTACCTTCTGCTCGGACCGGATTACTCGCTCGCTAGGGGGCCTGCTGCAGTGACGCGCTTGCCGGCTCAGCCTTGGACGCGACGTGGTCACACCCGGCGTCTTAACAATGATTCGTTTGTGCATCCGAGCAGCCCTCTTACTCTTCGCCACCAGCAGTCCACTCGTGAGCGGTTGCGGCGGAAACTCGGGCCCGGCGGAGTACCCCGAGGTCCGAATCAACGCCGCAGCTCTCCAGCTGAGCATCCAGGATCCACGGCGCAAGTTCTACGACACCGTGACTGAGCCCAGCGACGCCTCGGAAATGGGGACCGAACGTTATCCCCAACGCTTGCCGAGGGCCTTCGAACAGGCAGCTATCGCCCGACTCGGCCAGATCACGGGAAAAGCAGGGGACGCACTGCTGGTTGAAGCCACCGTGAGTCACGCTGATGTCTCGTTCACTTATGAGCCGCGGGGGAGGTTCGTGCGTTACGACGTAGCCCTGAAGTTCCGCGTGACGACACAAAGCGGCGCCCTCCTTGAGAAAGGCAATGGCGCCGCTTGGCGCGAGCTCCCGGAGCGTGAAGCCAACGAGGCTACGCTCGCGCAGACATTCGAAGCCACAGCGCTCGAGGCGTTCGACCGCTACTTCGCGGACGCCGAGATGCTCGAGCGCGTCAACTCGCAGCTCGCCGCTCACCATCGGGGCAACCGGCGCTGAGCGCTCAGTCGAGCCGGTTTCCAGCTTGAAAAGCGCGACGACGTCTCAGTCGCTCAACGCTTACATCCCAGCGGGCGAATACAACATCGTGCGATTTGTGACCCCCGACTGGTGAGCAGGCTCTGGGATGACCTGTCGTCCCGGGACAACGCGCAACGCCTGACCCGGGGACAACCTGGTCCTCAACACGAAGCGCAGCTAAGGTGAGAAGGCGTAGCTGCGCCTTCGAGCAGCGTACCCCAAACCAGACTTGAGCACCCACCCTGATGGCCAATCCCCTTTCTCAAATGCTCTACGGCAGCGCCCGCTACGGCCTCGTCGCGGCGCTCGTACTCTCACTGGCAGGCTGCGGCACGCAAGACGCGGCGCCGGGGCCCGGGAAGAGTCCCGCGCCCGCCGCAACCGGGACGGGTGGTTTCAGCAGTGTTGACGTTGGGGCAGGCGGAGCTGGAGGCTCTGTGCCGACTGAAATGAACAAAGGCGGTGCGGCTGGTAGCTCCGAAAAACCTGCGGAGGGTGGTAGCCCCAGCGGCGGGAGCGGCGGCGCGAAACCACCTGTAGTTCCCGCTGCCAAATGTGAGGCGCAAGCGCAGCTGAAAGCCCGCTTGCTTGATTCTGCTGGCCAAGCCTTGCTGGGCTGCGAGGTTGGCCTAGTGGGGGGCAACCCCGCGATCTCCGCAAACGGCGAAGTAGCGCTAGCGCAACAAACCGATAGCGACGTTCTTGAGGTCTTCTGCAAGGGATTTGTAGCGGAGCGCGTGAAAGCAGCCAGCTGCGGTCAAGACTTGGGAGACCTGACGCTGATCGACTCTCCGAACATCTTGTTCGCGATCGCTGACGACGCTAGCCAAGACAGCTTCGACCCCAGTTCCCAAGCATCTCGTTATGTGGATACCCCTGCCTTCGACAAACTGGCCGCCGAAGGGATGTGGTTTGCCAATGCGTATGACAGCAACCCGAAGTGTGCTCCGGCGCGTGCTACGTTATTGTCCGGGCGCCATTTTTGGCAAAACCGCGAAGCGGCCAATCATTTCAGCAACTTTCCCGCTGCTCTTCCGCGCTACACCCAGGTCCTGGTCGACAACGGGTGGGTCGCCGCCCAGACGGGCAAAGGTTGGGGTCCTGGAAAGAACCTGGGGTTTGGCACTGGCGACGACTACAGCGACCTCAAGCTAAACGCGAAGACCGCCAGCGGCATCAACGCCACCGACTACTCAGGAAATTTCAAAGCGTTCCTGAGCAAGACCCCAAAGCCGCAGCGCTGGACATTCTGGTATGGCGCCACAGAGCCGCATAGGGTTTACGAAGCAGGTTCTGGGGTGAAGAACGGAAAGCAGCTCGCGAACGTCCACGTGCCACTGTACTACCCAGATGAACCACTCATTCGCAGCGATCTCGCCGACTATGCGGTGGAGGTCGAGTGGTACGACAAACACTTGGGAGAAATCGTCGAACACCTACGGAGCACGGGCGAACTTGACAATACGATTGTGCTGGCCACATCTGACCATGGAATGCCCTTTCCGCGAGTGAAGGGGAACCTCTACGAGCAAGGGCATCATGTGCCCCTCGTCGTGCGCTGGCCGAAGCTGATCAAGCCTGGACGAAAAGTCATCGACTTCGTCAACTTCCCAGACTTTGCCCCCACCTACTTGGAGCTAGCAGGCATCCGTCCTCCGAAGGAGATGACTGGTAGGTCCTTTCTTGACGTGCTCCGCTCAGAGGCCTCCGGGCAGGTGGACCCGTCGCGTGACTTTGTCGTCACCGGCAAAGAGTTCCACGACCCCTGTGGAACCGATCCCGACGATCCCACCGAAGTCGATGCCAACTACCCGGTTCGCGCGATTCGAAAGGGAGACCTGCTGTATTTGCACAACCTCAAGCCCAAGCGCTGGCCCGCGAGTGACCCGCCCAAGTACGCGAACGTGGACGACTCGCCCACGCTCCAGCGCGTGATTGCCTTGGCAGGGGACACTGTGTTGGGCAAGTACTACGACCTATCGCTCGGCAAACGAGTCGAAGAAGAGCTGTACAACGTGAAGCTCGATCCTGATTGCGTGAACAACTTGGCAGACAACGCAGACGGGCAGGAGGCCAAGACACAGCTCCGCGCGCAGATGGAGGCGTTCCTGAAAGAGCATGGCGATCCGCGGACGCTGGGTGACGGTGAGGTCTTCGAAGAGTACGTGCACTTCATTACCCTCAGCTGTAACAACTGAAGAACTTCCAGCGGTAGGGCGACGTCGGTCAGGCCGCTCGCCGCGTAGAGGCAGGGCTTCCGACCCGCTCGCTAGTCAGCGCTGATCGGTGGCGCGTCGGTGGGAGCGTCCGGATCTAGCTGGCGCGCGCGCCAGGCCAGGTGCTCAAAGATGCCAAGAAAGATCGAAGCCGCGGGCACCGCGAGCAAGGCGCCGGTGAACCCGAAGGTCCGTTCGCCAACGAGCAACGAGAAGGCAATGAGCGCCGGATGAATTTTGGCTGCGGTCCCCATGATCCGTGGGTTGAGGAAATACGCTTCGAGCGCGTGGATCAAGATCACCCAAAGTAAGACGAGGGCGCCCTTCTCCCAGTTCTGGGAGACAGCCACTAGAACGATCGGGATCGTGGAAATGATCGAACCAAAGATCGGGATCAACGAGAGCAACGTAGCGATCAGCGCGAGCACTAGGGAATACTTGACTTTTAGAATCAACAATCCAATCAGCGTCAAGACACCATTGACCAAACAAATGATCAGCTGCCCGCGCACGACGCCGGAAAGTCGTTCATCCACGCGCTGCAGCATTCGTTCCCAGTCTTGCTGATACCGGATGGGCACCAGCGCCGAAAAGAACCGGTGGATACGCCCCAAATCGAGCAGGACAAACGCGGAGACCATCAGCGTAAAAAAGAAGACGAAGACCGCATCCCCCACAGCAGCGATCGCCGCCCGCGCATAACCAAGGGCTTGTGGAAGGTTCTTCTTCGTCCAGATCTCCGCACCAAGGCGGGCCTCGTCGATGACTTTGACGAGGTCGAAGTGGATCCGAAATCCGTGGTGAGTTGGTTCTACATCTAGGGGGAGCCCGTCGACGCCCACGACACTCGGCAGCTCGTTATTCCCAAATTCTACGGGGACCCCTCGGGCGTTCAGCCACGACTCAGCGCGCCCTGAATAACCAGCGATTTGCGTCGGGCTCAAGTCGCTGATGAATTCACCGGACTCGTTCGCCATGCGAACCACTTCTTTGTAGACCCGTGGGATCGCCGTCACAGAGAACGCATAGATTCCCAGGAAGAAGAAAAAATAGATCAGCAGGATCGCTCCCCAGCGAGGCACCCGGACACTCGAGATCTGAAACCGAGAAATTCGCTCCACCAGTGGGGCGATTACGTACGCAACGAGTAGCGCCGCCACAATAGGCAGCAGAACCGCGCTAAAGTACCAAACAACCGCGCCCATCACCCCCCAAAGGAACACGACCAGTAGAAGGTGTCGCTGTCGGGGAGTGGCTAGCAATTGCACGCTGTTCCGTTACGTCGGGAGCCCGAATAAATCAACCCGCTCCCACGCGGCAGGAGGACGAGAGCCCTGGTTTCGAGCGGCAAACCCCGGGTGTCAGCCGGGATCACAGCCCTAGAAGAATACAAAGCCCGCGTTGAGGGTAACCTGCCCCGTGGCGTAGGTCAGCTCCGCCTCGGCGTCTGAATCCGCCTCGGCGCTAGCCGTGTGGGTGATGCTGCGCGATTGCCAACCCAGCTCACCGAAGAGCGCCATGTCGCGATCGATCGGAAACTGCACTCCGCCAAAAAAACCAAGGTTATGCCCAAGCCCCATCTTGTACGCCGAGTCGACAATCAGAAACGTCCTGTTGTCGTCCTTGCTCGCGACGGACAAGCCGACGGGAACAGCAAAGTAGATCTCGAGCTTGCGCGCTGGAAAGCGTAGCCGCGGCAAGAACGCGATATCCAGACCGAGGCCCCGGTTGTCTCCGCCCGTCTCCCAGCTGTAGTTGTCAGTGCTCCACTGGTAGAAACGGAACAGAGCGCCCAACGATAGAATCTTTGCGACGGCAGCGTCGTAGCTCAGCCCGGCGCCGAACGTGGCATCAAGATCCTGGGAGTCATCCAGATCCGCGGCGTTTTCCAGGTCAAGGTCCGCTTCTGCTTCGCCCCCCATGCCGATACTCCCAAAAACGCCGAGTCGCGTCGTCTGTGCGAGGCCAGCTGATGAGTAGGCCGTCGCGCCCACGAAGATAAGCAACACCAACCCGGGGGCGAGCGCCTTCGGTCTTCGGCTACCATGTGTGAAAGGTAAACACGTATGCTTGGTCATCTGGTCGACGGCAGGTGTTGCCACCCAGCGCTCCACAAAGAGAACAGAACGACGACTTGGGCGTGCCTGGCTCTGGCGGTCAAGGTTCGTCAAGAGTGCTCGGAGCATACAAGGACCTTCGGGCGAGTCCAAGCGCCAAGGCTCGGTCTTTTCACAGCGCCTACGCCTGCGGCGCGCGGCTCGAAACACGCGCGGCGACGGCTTGTGGACCGACGGTGAGCGTGCACTCTCCCACGCCGCGCCCCTCAACCGCGCGCACATGGAACTCGAGGCCCCCATAGGTCACCCGATCACCCACCAGCGGAGGCCGATCGAGCAGGGTGAGGACTAGGCCACTAACGGTGTCGACGTCGGGATGATCGAGCTCGACCGAGAGCTGCTCACCGACCTGATTCAGGCGCGCGATGCCGAGGGCGCGGAGCTCGCCCTCAGTTTCGTAAACGGGCTGAGGGGCTGCCGGTCCGTCGGAAATCTCACCCACGACCTCCTCGAAGAGATCTTCCACGGTAACAATGCCCGACGTGCCTCCGTGTTCATCCATAACAACCACTAGTTGGGTCTTCTCGCGGCGCATCCGCGCAAGCACGGTATCCAGCTTTGTGGTCTCAGGAACAAACGGCACGGTTCGAATTTCATCGAGCGACAGCGAACGACCCGCGACGAGTAAGCCCAACAAGTCGCGGATCAACACGATACCCACGATGCGATCGAGCGTCCCCTCATAGACAGGATAGCGCGCATGCCGCCCACTGCGTATGGCTCGACGAATCGCGTTCGTTGATGCGCCCTCGCGCAGGGCGATGATTTTGACACGGGGAGTCATTACCTCACCCGCGGTGAGTTCGCTGAAGTCGAAGAGTTCGCCGAGGACTTGACCCGCCTCAGCCTCAAGTTCACCGCTCGCGACGCTCTCTTCCACGACGAAACGCAGGGTTTCTGAGGAGGGGGGCTTAGCGGCTCGCTGCTCCCGAACCCCGAGGACGGCGAGTAAACCCATGCCCATGCGGTTGAGCACAACGACTAGAGGCCACATGCAGCGCCGCATCCACTTCATCGGTGAGCTGAGACCGAGCGCTGTGGCTCCAGGGTGCTGAAGTGCCAGGGTCTTCGGGATCATCTCGCCGAACACGATGTGGAGGAATGTTAGAGAGGTGACCGCGACGATACTCGCAACGGTATGCACCGACACCCACGACTCGATACCGAGTTGAGCGAGGGGTGGAACCAGTGCGACTGCGATTTGGTGCTCGCCGTACATGCCAAGCCCTAGGCTCGCAAACGTGATACCCAGCTGCGCGGTCGCGATGTAGTGGTCTTGCTTCCGGGGATCGCGTAGCACGCCGAGCACGACCCTCGCGAGCTGGCTCCCTTGCGAGGCTCGGTGCTCAATCGTCGAGCGCGGAACGCCGATGATGGCGAACTCAGCGGCGACGAACATGCCATTCAGCAAGACCAGCACAACCACGATGAGCGTCACGGTCAACATCAGCCGGTCTCCTCCGGAGATCCGGGAGTTGGGGGCTCTTGCTCGCCCAGGCAATGCGGCACGACCACGACCCAGCGGACAGCGACCGGACTCATTTCGGTGATCGTCACTAGGACGCCGTCTAGCTCAACTTGTTCTCCTTCTATCGGTAGACGCCCTAGCGCAGCGACGATGTGCCCACTCACGGTCGCGGCGGAGCTCACCCAGCGCGTCTGCAGCCACGGCTCCGCGTCGTCGAGCTTCATGTGACCAGGCAGCTTCACCGTGCCGTCGGGTTGCGGCTCAGCCCCGATCTCGGGCTGCTTAAGCTCGTCGCCCAGCTCCCCAAACAGCTCGCCGAGCAGATCCTTGATGCTAATGAAACCCTGAACCGTGCCGTGTTCGTCCACCACGATCGCTTTTGAGCTGCGTTTCTGTTGAAGGAACCGGACGAAACGATAAGAGCGTAGCGACTCAGGAACAAACGGAATCGGACGGACCAGTTGCTCTAGCGCAGGGAGCTCACCCCGCGCAGCGTACAGCGCCACGGCGTCTTTCGTACTGATGGCGCCAATGATATGATCAAGAGATCCACGATACACCGGCAGGCGCGTGTAGGGGCTCTCGACGATCAGTTTCAACAGTTCGTCCGGAGGGGTGGAGGCTTCGACGCCGTAGAGCTCACTGCGCGGAGTCATCATTTGGCGCACGGTGCGCGCAGAGAGGTGAAGCCCGCGATCAAGGCGCCGATGCTGGTCAGGGCTGAGGGCACCGCCGCGCCGTGACTCATCCAGCAAGATCTCGATCTCGGCAGGGGAATGCACGTGCTGGTGCCCGCCCGGAGTGACTCCAAACGGTTTGAGAAGCAAGAAGCCGAACCCGTTCAGCAGCCAAATAACCCCTTTGAATGCAGTGACTGACCAGCGGATGGGGTGAAAAGTGAGCAGGGCCGTGCTCTCGGGAAATTGCAGAGCCAGGGACTTCGGCACCAACTCACCCAGCACCACCTGTGCCATCGTGAGGACGAGTAGAACCAGAACAAAAGCCCAAGTCGCTGCTCCCGCGGGGCCTAGACCCCAGACACCCTCCAAGCTTGGACCGAGCTCAACGGCGATCGTTGCTTGGCCATACGCGCCAGCGATCAGGCTCGAAAGCGTGATGCCTATTTGGCAGGCGGCGATATACCGGTCGAGCTGGAGACCATCCTCCAGCACCCGTAGCAACCCAGCGGCGCGCCGATTGCCTTCACGCGCCAGCGGGGCGAGTTGGCTCTTCTGCACCGCTACGGCTGAGAATTCCCCCGCGACGTAAAGCGCGTTCACGAGGACCAGCAACGCGACCACCAACCAAGGAATCACGGTCATGCCGAGGAGTTCGTCCGAGAAGGACGCTCAGGTTTCGGGTCTGGGGACGCGGCCGGGTCTGGTTCAGCGGGCATTTCCGGAGGGCCTCCGTGTAGCACTAGCGACGTCGCGCGTCTCCGCTCATGTTCCGGCCGTTGGTAAAAGGCCGCCCCCCAAGGGCACTAGTTCTCGTGGTAATTCAACGCTAGGGTGCCAGCCAGTCGCGCCTCCGCCGCACGACCCCCGTGGCCGATGCATTCCCCAAGCTCTCCTCCCCTCCCCATCCGACCGCGGGGTCCGGGTCGGATGACAGCTCGGTCAGGTCGGCAAGTGAGGACCGGGTGACGCACGGTCCAACCCGCAAGCAGGAGCTAGGCGAGGCTGCCGCCGAAGCGCAGGGCGAAGCGCCCCTCATGCCCTTCACGCTCCGTGAGCTGACATTCTACTTCCTGCGGCTAGGCACTCTTGGCTTCGGCGGGCCGATCGCGCTCGCAGGCTACATGCAGAAAGACCTGGTCGAAGAGCGCCGTTGGTTCGCGAAAGAAGACTACGTCGAAGGTCTGGCGCTCGCCCAGCTTGCGCCCGGGCCTCTCGCAGCGCAGCTCGCAATCTACTTGGGCTGGCTCAAGGGCCGTGTGCTCGGCGCGACGTTGATCGGCTTCGCTTTCGTGTTGCCGTCGTTTCTCATGGTCCTCGCGCTGGCGGCACTCTACGTCCACTTCGGTGGCCTGCCGTGGATGCGTGGGGCCTTCTACGGCATTGGCGCCGCGGTGATCGCCATCATCGGCCGCAGCGCCTTCAAGCTGGTGAAGATGACCCTCGCGAAGGACCGTCTACTCTGGGCGGTGTTCACCGTCAGCGCCCTCGTCACGGCCTGGACCGAGTCGGAGCTCGTGTGGCTCTTCCTTGGAGCCGGCGTGCTGACGGTGCTGGTGAAGGCTCCGCCCAAGTTGAAATCGAGCGGGGCAGCGATGAGCGTGCTTCCGTTGCCAATCTGGGTCCTCACTGGACTCGCCGCGCCCGCTTCCGCCGCAACGCTGGTGACCATCGCCTGGTACTTTGCTGAAGCCGGTGCCTTCGTGTTTGGCAGCGGCCTGGCGATCGTACCGTTTCTTCACGGCGGCGTAGTGACCCGGTTCGAGTGGTTGACGGAGCAGCAGTTCCTAGACGCTGTCGCGGTCGCGATGATTACCCCGGGTCCTGTCGTGATCACTGTGGCCTTCATCGGCTACCTGGTCGCCGGTCCTGCCGGAGCCTGCGTCGCGGCAATCGCCACGTTTTTTCCGTGTTACCTTTTGACAATTATCCCAGCCCCGCACTTTCGGCGCTTCGCGAAGAACGCGAGTATCAAGGCGTTTGTCGAAGGAGTCACGGCCGCCGCGACTGGGGCCATCGCTGGCGCAGCGTTCGTCCTCGGACGGCGAGCGCTCGTCGACATTCCAACGGTCGTGATCGCCTTGGTCACGCTCGGGCTGCTGGTGAGGTTCAAAAAGCTTCAAGAGCCGCTGGTGATCGGCGCTGCCGGGGTCCTGGGCGTCATCATCGCCGCGATGCGTGGAGCTTAGACGCGGCCGCTCAAGCGAGAGCGGACCAACCCAGGCCACCGGGCCTTGGCGCTGCCGCGCTCCGGGGTCGGGAAAAAAACTCCGCCTGATTTCAGCGCGAAGGTCCACTAACCAAGCATGCATGCTTCGCCCCGTCACCGTCGAGTTCTTCCCGCCCTTGCCACCTTAGGTTTGGCGGCGAGTTGCTCCCCGGCGGACGACCAGAGTTCGTACCACCAACCCCAGGCCGTCCAGGCTGCACCGGTGGATTCCGCTGGCCAGGGCGGGGCAGACGTTGTTCCTCCGGTGCCGGACCCGGCGATCGGCGCTCCGAGCACGACGGTCTCTCCGGGCACCGCCGTTCCGCCGGCTATCGTTCCGCCAGGCACTGTTCCGCCGGCTATCGTTCCGCCAGGCACTGTTCCTCCTGATGCGGTTCCTCCCATGGCTTCAGGCACGACCGCCCCCCCGGCGCTGCTCCCCAATCCGCCAGCCGCGGACTCGTTCGATCTCTCGGTGGCTGTAGCGGGAAAGACCCCCTCTGTTGACTCAAACGCAGACGGCACGCTCGACGGGATATCGGTCGACACTAACGGCGACGGAATCCTAGACGCACTGGCTATCGACAGTAACGGTGATACCTCTTTCGATAGACTCGTCCGTGATCTGGACGGCGATAATGTCTACGAGGCAGTCGTGGAAATGACGGCTCCGCCGCCAACTCCGATGATGACGGCTCCCTGCAGGTTAGAGTTCTCCGTCAAGACGGAGGACTACGGCGGAAAATATGGGAACAAGAATTCCGGGGCGATCTGGGTAACCAAGGCAGATGGCACGCATATCCGGACGTTTGAGGTTTGGGCCCAAAGGCGAGCGCACCACCTTCACCATTGGGTGGACGGGACCGGTGAAGATCGGGTTGACGCCGTTTCTGGGGCGACGTTGCTCGAGCAGAAGTTGCACGTGGTCACCTGGGACTGCAAAGCCAAGGACGGCACGGTGCTGCCATACGGCGCGTACCTCATCCACACTGAGTTCACTTCAGTCGCCGGCCAGGGGCCATACCTGCAGACCCCCTTCGAGCGGGGACCCCAGCCTGTAGAGGTCACGTCTGCCCCAATCAAGGGCCTCCCCATGGGCGCGACCCTCAAATATCAGCCGCAATAACCCGGATCCCCAAACACCGATTGACGGTCGGTTTTACTCCGGCGTAGCTTCGGCTAGATGACCGCCGGCCCCGTGCGCCCCCCCCAGTTAGGAGCTCTGGAAGCGGCCGTGATGGCCTACCTGTGGTCCGGCGGCGAAGGAGACGCTAAGACCGTGCACGCGGCGCTCGGCAAGCGCCGCGGCATTACCCTGAACACGATCCAGTCCACACTGAAACGTCTCTTCGAGAAGGGGTTACTCGGCCGAGACAAGGTGAGCCACGCGCACGTGTATCGGGCGCAAGTGAGCCGGGAAGAGTTCCATCGAGATCTACTCGGCGAGCTGGTGGGCGATCTGATGCACGGACAAGCCGAAGCGGTGGTCGCTGCCTTCGTTGACCTGACGGAACGCGCGGGACCCGAGCACCTTGCGCGCCTCGAAGCCTTGGTCGCGGAGCGGCGTCGCCAACTTGGGCGGGGTTCAGAATGAGCCCCGCTGCGCAAGGCGCACAGCTGTTCCTGCTCGCAGGTTTAGCGTTCCTAGCGCTTGGGACACTCGCCTCGGCGGCGCTGGTACGACTCTGCCGCACCAAGCTGTCACGCTGGGAACCGCGCTCGCGCCATCGTGCGCTCGTTGGGCTCGCCGCGCTGCCTGTGCTCACCGCGCTCGCGTTGGTCTTCGCCGTAAGCCTGCCGTCGATCATCGCCCTGATCGTACCGGGTCTAGATCACTGCGCCGAACACGACCACGGGCACGCGCACCTGTGCTTCATTCACCTGCCCAAGGTTGGGATCCACTTGGGCCTGATGCTCGGACTGCTGTTCTTGCTCAGCTACGCCGTGTTGCGCGCGTTGTTCGCGGCGTCGAGCATCGCGCGGGCCTTGAGGGTCGTGGCTTCTCTCGCAAGAACCAGCGAGCAGCGCCCAGAGCTGGGTATCAGCCTCATCGAGTCTTCGCTGCCGGTTTGTCTAGCTGCCGGTCTGCTTCGACCACGCGTGCTGGTGTCGCGCGGCCTCTTCAATTCGCTGACCCGTACAGAGCGGGCCGTCGTCATTGCGCACGAACAAGCCCATGTCCGCCGCCGAGACGCCTTCGTCGCCTGCCTCGTCCGCGCATTCGCGGTGGTGCACCTCCCGCAGGTGGCATGCTGGTTGGTGAATGAGGTCGAGATAGCAGCAGAGCAAGCCTGCGATGAAGCGGCAGCGCTTGCTGTGGGGGATCGCTTAGCGGTGGCGGCCGCGATTCTCCGCGTGGAGCGCGCGTTGCAAGGTGGAGCCTCAGCTCCGTCTACGCAGGTCGCTGCCGCTTTTGGAGCCCGCGCCGTCACACGTAGAGTGGAGGCGCTGCTCTCTGACCCAACCCCGCCCCAGTCGCTGCGTGCTCTTACAGTCGCCGCTTCAGTCGCACTAGGCAGCGTACTGCTACTCGCGACCGAGCTGCACCATCTGACTGAGTCTGTTCTCTCTCGCATCGCGCACTGATCGGCGCGCGTCGAACTCATTCCGCTTCGAGGTCTAATGACAACTGGGATACGCTTTCATCCGCTCAAAACACCGACCCTCGGTCGGTATTTAGCGCCGTTACTCACGCTCGGCTTGACTCTGAGCGCGCAAGCGCAGGGCCACGACAGCGCGGCAGCATCGACAGCACGACCAGCAACCACCACTGGCACTAGCGATTCGAACTCTACCACCTCGACCTTGACCGAAGCAGAAGCGGTCAATCAAGCGCTTCGACGTGCGCCGCTGGCCGACGTACTGGCGGGCGTCGTCGCGATCGAAGAGGGGCGCGGGCGCTCCGCGGGCAGCTATCCTACCCCTGAGTTCAGATACCTGCGTGAGCAGACCTTCGGCGATTCAGGGACAGCCGAAGACTCCTTGTCGTTGGCCCAAACGATTGACCTCGGCGATCGACGCGGCCGCTACACGGCCGCCGGTGAGGCGCGAACACGCGCCGCGCACCAGGAAGGTCATGCCCTGCGGCTCGCAGTCAGCGCTGATGCGCGTCTTCGCTTTCACGAGGCGCTCTACCGGCAGGGTCGCGTAGCCGCTCTCGAAGGCTGGTGCCAGCGCATCGAGGATTCCCTGCTGATCGTCACTCGTCGCGAGCAGCGCGGGGATGCCGCGACTTATGACCGGCGGCGCCTCGAGCGTGAACAGGCCGTCGCCAGCAGCAGACTGAAGAGCGAGCGAGCGGCGCTTGAGCGCGCCATGGCACAACTTGTTGCGCTGCTTGGGCCAACTGAATCATCGCCGCGAGTGACCGGTGCGTTGCTCCCGGAGAGCGATCCGGCGTCACTCCAAGTGCTCCGTGAGAGCGCCGACTCGCATCCTGAGGTGCTGGCGCTCGACCAACGCGGCTTGGCCGCTACTTACGAAGTATCTGCCGGGACGCGCTGGTGGGTTCCGGAGGTGCGACTAGAAGCCGGATGGAAGAGAGTCAATCTTGGCGCTCAAGGACGCGCAGATGGTTTTCTGGCAGGAGCCACCCTCTCACTTCCGCTCTGGAACCAGTCTGCAGGCCTTGCGCGCGAAGCCGAAGGGCAGGCTCAAGCAGCTCGCGGTCGAAGTGACTTGCTAAGGGCGGCGCTCCACGGTGAGCTTTCGGGTGCACGTTTAGAAGCCCTCCGACTCCGTGAAGCGGCTGCAAGTTTTCGCGCGCAGGCAAGCGAGACCTCCGGTGACCTCGTGCGTATGGCCTCTGCGGGATATGAAGGCGGCGAGCTCGGGCTGCTAGAGCTCCTCGACGCCTACCGAGGCGCAGCAGAAGATTCCCTCAGCGCGCTCGATCTTGAGTACGCCGCGCGTCGAGCGCGCATCGACCTCGACCGACTGACAGGAACACGATTTCCATGAAACGATTCACCACACTGCTAATTTTTGGGGGACTCGTCACTTCGTGTCACTCGCACTCACACAAGGACGGCGACGACCACGCTGACCACGGCGACGACCACGGCCACGGAGCTGACCAGAACGACGAACGCCCTGCGCTCTCGTTCACCCACTGGACCCTAGCGAGCGAGCTGTTCATCGAGCTGCCCGCCCTAGTCGTAGGTCAAGAGTCAAAATCAGCGGCTCACGTGACACGACTCTCGGACTTCGCAGCCCTCGCCGAAGGACAAGTGAGCCTCGTGCTTCGGAGTGACTCCGGCGAGGAGCGCTTCGACAGTCCAGCGCCCACCGTCCCCGGCATCTTTCGTCCCGTCGCACAGCCTAAGAGCGCAGGCAACCGCAGGCTCATCGTCCTTGTGCGCGCGCAAGGGCTGACAGCCGAACACGATCTCGGCGAGGTCAGCGTCTACGAGAGCGTTGCCGCAGCCCGGGCTGCGAATCCGGAGCCGCCCGAAGTATCGGGCCGTATCCCTTTCCTGAAAGAGCAGCAGTGGCCAATGGAATTCGGGACGGCGATGGTCGCTGAGCGCCCGATTCGAACCAGCCTGAACGCTACAGGCGTGCTGCGTGCTCGCTCGGACGGCGACGTGATCGTGAGCGCTCCGGCAGCGGGCCGAATCGCCACCAGCGGCCGGGTGTTCCCCCGGCTCGGCGATCGGGTCGCCGTAGACGATCCTATCGCCGTACTCGCGCCTCGCCTCGAAGCGGCAGATCTCGCGTCGCTGGAGCTCGCCGTCAAGAGCGCCGAGCTCGAACAACGTTTTGCGCAGCGTGAGCGAGAGCGCCTGGAAGCGCTGCAAGCCGAGGGCGCTGTGCCGGAGCGCAGAGTGCTGGACGCTGTCCACTTAGCGGACTCGGCGCAGGCGTCGCTCACGACCGCCCAACGCCGCCTGTCTCAGTTCTCTCGGGTGCAGCGTACAGCGGGAAGAGGGGAAGGAGTGGTTCAGCTCAGGGCGCCCCTCGCCGGCACGATCACAGCGGTGAATACCGCGGCCGGCGCTTTCGTTGAGGCGGGTACCCCACTCTTTCGTGTGACCGACACCACGCAGCTTTGGCTAGAAGCGCGCGTCGCCGAGGTCGATGTCCCCATGCTAGGCACTCCCCGGGGAGCCGCGTTCTTTGTTGAGGGCACAGACACCGCCATCGAGCTGGGCGCAGATTCCCTAGTGGCGCGTGGTCACGTGATTGACCCGATCAGTCGGACTCTGGAGCTGAACTTCGCGGTCGACAACGCGGGTTCACGCTTTGCCGTGGGGACCTTTGCCCGTGCCTTCATCAGCACCGGAGACGAACGGTCAGCGCTCGCGGTGCCGGTCAGCGCTGTGGTCGATGACAACGGCGTGTTTGTCGTCTTCGTGCAAGTGGAAGGCGAAGCCTTCGAACGACGCCCCCTCCGCTTGGGCACGCGCGATCGCGGGTACGTAGAAGTGGTGAGCGGAGTGCGCCCGGGTGAACACGTCGTGACCCGCGGCGCCTGGTCGGTCAAGCTCGCCGCGGCGAGCGGGGCTATTCCGGCCCATGGCCACTCGCACTGAAGGGAGCCTGTGTGATCGACCTTGTACTTCGCTGGGCACTCTCTCACCGCATTGCGGTGCTCGTCATCGCCACTGCTATGCTCGTTTGGGGCTCGGTCA
>JBDKJZ010000018.1:0-23899 GCA_039796375.1 Pseudomonadota bacterium | reverse complement strand
CGCGCGGACACCAGATAGCGGACTGCCACCTTGAGTTCAAAGAGCATCGGGCTTGACCTGGGTCCGCACGCGCCCCCCCACGGCGGCGCCCGTTGGATCGACGAGGATTCGATCCCCTGGCTCGAGACCCGAGCGCACCACAACCAGAGGCGCCGGCCAATCGTCGATGGTCACGTTGCGTCTCGCGACGAGGCCATCCGTGACGATGAGCACAAACGGGCGGACACCGCCACCGCCCACCGATTCGCGAGGGATCGTGACGGCGGAGGAGAGTGCGTCGACGCTGATGTTCACGTCAACGGACATTCCAACGAGGACGTGGGTCGGAGCGTGTTCGTACGCAAAACGAACCGTCCCAGCTCCAGTTTGCGGATCCACCGCCTGGGCGACGTAAGAGACTGTCGCGGGAAGACCTGAGTCGTCGGACCCGACTGGAAGGATCTCCGCGCGCATCCCGGGGCGAAGCGCACGTACGTAGCGCTCGTCCACTTCCGCCGAGACGCGGGCCGCATCCACCGTGGCAATTTCGAAGACCGCGATTTGCGGGCCAACGACTTGGCCGAGCTCGCCGTCACGGCGGATGATTGTCCCGTCGAACGGGGCGAGCAAGACGAGCTGCGCTTGCCCCTCCCTCATCACCGCGGAGAGACGCCGAACGTCGTCCATTGCGCGGGAGACTAGGAGACGGGCCGACTCCAGATCCGCGGCCGCGACAGCGCCGTTCGCCACCAATGAGGACGTGCGCGCGAGATCGCGCCGGGCCTGGGCGAGGTCGTGCTGCCGTGACGAGAGCGCTGCCTCTTGCTGAAGGAGGTTCGACCTCGCGGAACTGTCGGCAAGGCGTGCAAGGATCTCCCCCCTCATGACTCGATCGCCCTCGTGGCGCACGATCTCCGTAATGCGTCCAGCAAACTGCGGGCTGACCATGACCGTCTGCACGGCCTCGATTCTTCCGGTAACGGCCAACATGCGAGAGACGTCTTCGAGACGAACCGCGACCACAAGTACCTCGGGTGGCCGACGAATGACTCGTACGACCTGCACTCCCCCGACCGCGACGGAGCAGGTAAGCAGCACACTGGCTACCAACCAACTGAGCCGTCGGCTAGCCTTGGGCGGTTCGACCGGCGCTTCAGTGGCACGCGGCGAGCCGGATGTGGGCAGTGCCACTGCGGCTTCAGCGATGGGTTGCGTGGCGATAGTGGGTACCAATCGGCTCTGGTTGGCCTCGACCCCGAAGTGGATACTCACAAGCGCACGGTGACCAGACCGTGGTCGTCGCCTAAGCGAGCGCACCGGTGATAGAAGTGGACGTTGACCAGATAGTCGTGGCGGTCCAGCTGGGGCGCTCTGCATCGGAGATTGGCGCTAGCCTTGTCGTCGGTCATGGCGTGGTTCTTTTAGTGATGATAAAAATGAACAACAGGAATTCGTTTAGCAAAGAAGGCAACGACCCCCATCCTCGGACGCCCACTTCTGCGGATACGTGTCGAGCGCTCCGAGCAGCGTGACCGCTCCCTTGTCCACGCTCACCCCGATCTGGGCCGAGTTGGCCTTGGGGTCCCAACGGAGTTCGGTTTCGATGTCTTGCTTCAGCTGGCTGTCTGTCTTGCTCATGGTGAGGCTCCTGATGTCACTGACTTAGGCAATTGCGGTCCGTGCTTCCGCAGGGGGCATCTTGCTGGCGGTCTAGTAGCACTGTGCGTGCCACCTTCTTCAGTTCCCATCGATAGCGATTTCGGCGCTTAGCACACGAACGGGATCTCCCCCGAGATTCGATGCCCGAGCGCTTGCGCCACACATGGGACATTGAGTTGGGCGATCCGAGCAGCCACCCACGGTCTCCTTGCATCCCCAAGGCGAGTCTTGAACAGTCATCAAAGCTATCGAAGTGACTGCAATATCATTCGTTTCGGAGCCTATAGAGCTCAAGGCGCTCGAAGGTGCTCAAAGCGCGTGCCGTGGGGGAGCTCAGTCGAACAGTACTGGCACTCCCGGATGACGCCGGCACGGGGCATGCAATAGGTGCCCTTCAAGATGATTGTCTTGCAACCCCAAAAGAATCGGAACCTATCATGAAGAAGAATGAGCCCCGAACGGTGTACGTCACGCGTGACGCGATCTTGAAGTTACTCTCGGACGACGAAATCGCTCGCGTCAGCACGGCCGAGACTGCGGCGCGCCTCATGGACGGCGACGAGTACGTCGACCTCGAAGTGCCGGACCAGGGCGTACGAACGGCGCTTGGAAGCTCGAGCATTCCGATGGGACGGGTGCTCCCCAAGAAGGCCGTACTGGAGAAGACCTGGCGAGAAATCGTCGCCTTGCTTTCCGCCTATCGCGCCGAAGCGGGGGGGCCACCTACGAAAGGGGCATCGTGAGTTCGACGGTTGCCCGACGATCGCAGCACAGAGAGAGGCATCGGAGTGGGCGTGCTGCGTGGCTACGCGCCGCCGTACTTGGTGCGGACGACGCGATCGTGTCGACGGCGAGTCTCATGATTGGAGTCGCCTCAGCGGCGGCTACGCAGGAAGCGATCCTGATAGCCGGGGTGGCCGGACTAGTCGCTGGCGCCATGTCTATGGCCGTAGGCGAGTACGTATCAGTCAGCTCGCAGCGTGACGCCGAACGAGCGGATATCGCCCGAGAAAAGCTGGAGCTCGCGGAGCAGCCGCTGGCCGAGTTGGACGAGCTCGCGATGCTCTACGTGAAGCGTGGCCTCGATAAGGACGTGGCGATCAAGGTTGCGGAGCAGCTGAGCGCGCACGACAGGCTCGGCGCGCACCTGCGTGACGAACTCGGCATCGACGAGACGGCGCTGTCGCAGCCCGCGCAGGCGGCGTGGATCTCGGCCGCGAGCTTCGCTTCGTTCGCGGTGGTGCCGATTGCTGCGCTGCTCGTCGCACCAGCCGGGTGGAGCATTCCTATGATTGCGGTCGCTTCGCTTGTGAGCCTGGCGGCACTCGGTGCGTTCGGCGGCCATTTGGGCGCGGCGCCGATCGCTCGTGCATCGCTGCGCGTCACGTTAGGCGGAGCAGCTGCCATGGCGGTCACCGCCGCAATCGGACGTCTTCTCGGGGTATCTGTTGGTTGACTGGAGTCAGTCGGCGACCTGAACCGGGACAATTCGCCGCTCCTTGTTCCTTCCCCACATCAAGTCGGCTCGGCCTTCTCCGCGCGCCCTCGGCGAGCCATCCGCTCGACCAAGAAGTCGATGAGCGCACGCGTCCGCGCGGGAAGAAAACGACCGCCCGCGTGCACGAGATGAAGCGGCGTGGGCACCGAGGTGTAGCTGGCGAGCACGGAGACGAGGGCTCCACTCGCGAGGTCCGCAGCGATCGTCGGCGCCGGCAGGCGCGCGAGCCCGAGGCCGGCGAGTGCCGCCGAACGCAAGGCGAGCAGATCGTCGGTGCCGAACCGGCCGCGCACGGTCACGTCCGTCTTGCGCTTGCCCCGGACCAGCGTCCACGTGGCGCGCAGTGACGGGTTCTCCACTCCAAAGAGCAGGCACTCGTGGTCCGCGAGATCCGCGGGCGTCTCGAGGGCTGCGTGCGACTCCAGATAACCCGGGCTCGCGATGATTCGTTGCTCAGATGCGCCGAGCGGCACCGCCACCAGGGAAGAGTCTGGCAGCGCGCCGTAGCGGAGGGCGATGTCGAAGCGCTCCGTGAGCAAGTCCACTGGGCGGTACGTGAGGTGGAGCTGCACTTCGACCTTCGGGTGCAATCGTAGGAACTCTGCAAGGTGGGTCGCGATCACGGCGTGTCCGAGCGGCGAAGGGGCTGTGACGCGAACCCGCCCGTGGGGCTCGCGCTGTTGTCGCGACACGGCCTCCTCCGCCGCCTCGAGGTTGGCGATCGCGCTCTGGGCGGCGTCGAAATAGGCGAGACCAGCATCGGTGAGCGCGACCTGCCGCGTCGTGCGCCGCAGCAACTGGACACCGAGGCGCGTCTCGAGCTCAGCGACCTTCCGGCTGACGCTCGTCTTGGGCATGCCGAGCGACTTCGAGGCGCCGCGGAAGCTCCCCGCCTGAGCGACCCGAACTAAGACGATGGCGGCGTTCATGTCAAGGTGGTCCATGCACGGGACAGAGTACACCAAAGAAGCGTATTGTCCCATTCATTCCCGGGCCATAGATCTTGCTGGTGAGGTCGAACATGAAATCCGTACTGAGCTCTACCCCGACGCCGCTGCGTGCCTCCGACCGCGTCATGGTCGCTCTCTGGCGCCACGGCCTGGTGCCATTTTTCGGTCTGCGAGGCATGAGCGCGCCACCGGGTCGGGTTGTCGAACGCCGCTATGGCGACCGACGTGACGAGGTGATGGACCTCTACACGCCCAGCTCTTCGGCGCCTGCCCGCTCGCCCGTCGTTTTCATTCACGGTGGGGGCTGGATCTCCGGGAGCAAGGGGCGGTTCTACCACCGGCCGCTCCTCGGTCTCGCCGCCGCCGGGCACCAAGTCTTCAGTTTGAACTATCCGCTCGCCCCCGAGTCGCCATTCCCAGGGCCGCTGCGGTCCCTACTGAAGGCGCTCGCAGCGCTCCGGCGCGAGCACGGTGCTGCTCGCGTGCACCTCGCGGGTGACTCCGCGGGCGGAAACCTCGCGACGATGCTCGGGCTCATGCTCGAGAGTCCCGAGCTCTTGCGCGCTGTGAACGGCACTCCATCCCGCGACGGGTCACTCCCGCAGTTGCTTAGCGTGGCGTCGATCTACGGCGTGATGGACCGAACCAGTCTGGTCGAGGATGGGTTCCCGAGCGCGCGGCTGTTTCTCGAGTCCTACGCAGGTGAATCGGCGCTCCCCGAGCGGACCCCGCCGCTCCCGATCACACCCATGGACATCCCATCGCTTGTCCCCAGAGCGCCGACCTTTATCGGGGCGGGCACCCAGGACAAGCTCGGGCGCTCATCGCGCATCTACGCTGACCATCTCGGCGCGCACGGGGCAGCGGTCACTTACAAGACTTATCCGGGCGCAGACCACGGTTTCTACTGCTTTGCCGAGGCTCAGGGCGACGCGCTGCGCGCCGACGTCATCCAATTCTTCTCGGACGTCGAGGCAGCGCACACGATGAGCGGGGACGAGCGATGAAGAAGCTGGTGTATCGCGCCTTCGGTGGGCTCGACGTGCTCGATTTGGCTGAGGTCCCGGTCCCGACGCCCGGTGCCGGCGAGGTGCTCGTGCGAGTGAAGGCTGCGGCCATCAATCCGGTGGATTGGAAGATGCGCGAAGGCCAGGTGAAATTCCTCACCGGTTGGCGCATGCCGCAAGGCCAGGGGCTCGAGTTCGCGGGCGTCGTGGAACGGGTCGGTCGCGGCGTCACCGAGTACGCGCCGGGAGACGAGGTCTTCGGCGCAGGCAAGGACTGCATCGCGGACGTCTGCTTGGCGAAGGTCGAGCGCATCGCAAAGAAACCCGCCCCGCTTTCGTTCGTCGTTGCCTCGACCATCGCGGGGGTCGGCACGACAGCGGCGAGCGTATTCGACCGCGTCTCGGTCGGCGCGGGAACCGAGGTGCTGGTGAATGGCGCGACCGGCGGCATCGGTATGTTCGCGACGCAGATGGCGGTTCGGCGCGGCGCGCACGTCACCGCCGTCGTCAGCGACAAAGGGATGGCGCTCGCGGAGCGCTGGGGTGCGCAACGGGTGGTGAACTACCGCAGCACGAAGATTCTCGACGATGGCCGGCCCTACGACGTGATCCTCGAACTCTCGGACAAGCTCCCGTTCAAGGCAGGCAAAGCGATTCTCAAACCGGGCGGCACCTTCGTCGCGTCCCTGCCGAACCCTGCGGAGCTCATTCCGGGGTTTCTCGGCAATCTGGTGTCGAGTCGGAAGTATGCGCTCATGGGCATGCGCGCGAAGCACGACGCGTTGCAAGCTGTCGCGTCCGAGGTGGCGACAGGCAGCGTAGAGGTGGTCATCGGAGAGACGATCGCGCTCGAGGACTTCCGCGAGGCGTACGCACGCGCCGCGTCCGGAAAGCTCCTCGGCAAGTCCGTCTTCGTGATGAACGACCAAGGAGAGCGTCGATGAACCGCATTGTCGTCGTCGCGGGAGCCCAAGGCGCCCTCGGCAAGTTGGTGTGCGAGGCGCTCCTCGCTCGAGCTCGGAGCGAGGGAGTTCCGCTCGAGGTGCGCGGGCTCGTGCGGCGGTCCAGCGCCAAGGCGAATGGCGACGAGGGTTCCGCTGGACTCGGATCGCAGAAGCTCACGCTCGTGCCGGTCGACTACGCGAGCAGAGACGACCTCGTGCGCGCGTGCACGGGCGCGTACTCCGTCGTCTCGACTCTACAGGGACTCGGTGACGTGATCCTCGACGTGCAGTCGCGACTCCTCGACGCGGCCATCGCGACCCAGGTGCGTCGCTTCATCCCGTCAGACTTCTCCGGCGACTTCGCCAAGCTTCCGGAGGGGTCTCATCGGAACTTTGACCTGCGACGCCAGTTCCATCGACAGGCGGAGGAGCTCATCCGGAGCCTGTCGTCGACCATCGAGCTCACCTCCGTGTTCCAGGGAGGCTTCACCGAGCTGCTCGGCAGTGGCTGGGTGCTCTTCGACTACATGAAGCGGCGCATCAACTACTTCGGTGACGCTGACGCCAAGATGGAGTTCACCACGTGGCAGAACACCGCCGAGTTCACTGCGGCCGCTCTGCTCGATGACCGGTCCACGCCCCGGTATCTGCGTCCTGCGGGTCAGCGCACCACTCCGCGTGAGGCACAGGCGATCGCGCGAAGGGTGACGGGAGCGGAGTTCAAGCTGAACCGCGTGATGCCGCTTGGCATGCTCCGCGTGGTCATCGCCCTGATGAAGTTCTTCAAGCCCGGCAAGAAGGACGAGGTGATGCCACTCTGGGTCGCTATGCAGTACGGCTACTGCGGCGCGCTTGGCGTAATGTCTCCAGCGAACCTCGACAACCACCGCTACCCCGACATCGTCTGGACAAGCATCGACGACACCCTCCGCAAGGCGTTCGTCGAGGCCGGCGGCCAGCTGGTGGCGCCAGTCGAAGCAAACGCATGAGCCGCAAGTTCGTCCGAACCGCCGCCGCGCTGGTGCTCGGTTTCGTCGGCGTCGCCTGGTCGGTCGCGCCCGCAGAGCATCTGGTGTAAACAAGCTATCGATGCCACCCGTGGTCCCTAACCCCAATCGCACACGCAGCTTCGAGGACGCTTCCGCCTTCGAGACGTGGCTCGCCAAGCACCACGCGCTCGAAAGTGAGCTCTGGCTGAAGCTCCACAAGAAGGACTCTGGGCTTCGGACAGTGACCTACGCGGAGGCGCTTGAAATCGCGCTCTGCTGGGGTTGGATCGACGGCATCAAAAAGTCGTTCGATGGGAGTTCGTTCCTACAACGCTTCACACCCCGCCGGCCGAAGAGCGTGTGGAGTCAGATCAACCGGGGTCACGTCGCGCGCCTCATCGCCGCTGGGCGAATGACCGAGCACGGCCAGCGTCACATCGATGCCGCTAAAGCAGACGGACGGTGGGATTCGGCCTATGCCCCCGCAAGTCAGGTGACCATCCCGGACGATTTGGCAACTGCCATCCGGGCTGAGCCAAAAGCGTTCGCGACGTTCAAGACCCTTTCCAAGCAGAACTTGTACGCGCTCGCGCTCCGCACAGAGAGCGTGAAGACCGCGTCCACACGCGCGGCGAAGATCGAACGCTTCGTCGCGATGCTCGCTCGCGGCGAAACCATCTATCCGCAAAAGAACCCAAGCAAGAGCGCGAGCGCGGTGAAACGAACTTAGTACGCCTCGCCCTGCACCTCCCCTTGCCGCACGGCTGGCATCGCTCCCGACGGAACGGCGGTGGGAGGAGGCGGCTATCCGTCGCTGTACTGCCACGGCAGCCGAACGGCCGCTGGCTCATGCTGAGCCCTGGGCCCGGTTCTAAACGTTCATTCTGAATCAGCAGTGCATATGAATGGATACCGCTGTATCAGCTGTCCTGTGGCTCCCACTTTAGAGAAAAGTCGCTGGCTTGTACTGATCCACCAGCTCCCGAAGGATCCGGCGCACCTGTGCGTCAAGCTCGGTCGTCGTTTGGTGCGTGCTCGCACCCGAGTACGCGGACGGGCATTTAGGTCAATCGCATCGCAAGTGCGTGGCTCGAGTATCGACGACCTTCGTTCGGAGGCGCTGTGATGGGCTCCGAACGCCTTGACGCACTCACGCGCCGAGAGGCGCTCACCACGCTGGCGCTTGGAGGCGCAGGACTCGCTGCGGGCTGCGCGGGAGCGCTCCAAACGCCAGCCACTCAAACTCAACTCCCCCACCCGTCTGGAGCTAGAAACATGTCTTTCCCCAAAGCCCTTGTTGGTAATCACACGATCGTTCCGCTGCCCTTTGCTCCTGGCGCCCTCAACGGTCTCTCGGAGCGCATGGTCAGTTCGCACCACGAGAACAACTACGGCGGTGCGGTCAAGAACCTCAACCGCGTCGAGTTGGAGCTATCGCAGATGACGGCCGAAACACCGCCCTTTGTGGTTGCGGCGCTACGTGAACGGGAGTTGATGTTTCGGAACTCGAAGACGTTGCACGAGGCCTATTTCGCCAACCTCGGGGGCAACGGCAAGCGCTCGGGTGCAATCGAGACTGCACTGGCAGAGTCGTACGAGACGACCGCGCGCTGGGAACAGCACATGCGCAAGACGGGCCTGGGTCTCGGCGGTGGCAGCGGTTGGGCCATCCTGGCCTTTGAACTGGCCACTGGCGCACTGCGCACCGTTTCTTCGGGTAACCACACGCAAGCGCTCGCAACGAGCGTTCCGCTACTGGTGATGGACCTGTACGAGCACAGCTACCAGATAGACTTCGGCGCCGAGGTCGCTCGCTACATCGACGCATTCTTCGCCAACGTGAACTGGGATGAAGTGAATCGGCGACTAGAGGCTGCGACACGTGCGAGCGCAGTGCTCCGGGGAGTGCCTGCATGAGCTCAAGCTCCGCCTCATCCGCTCGTCACTAGGACAGCGGCGGCCAGCCCCGCGAAGGCCCAGTCGGTTTCCAGACATCCACCGCCACGACCGTGACGAGGAATGCGGCCTGGCCCATCCTATGAAGGCTAAGATCCCGGCTCCGGTCAGTACCTACTGGAACTGACCCCCTCCCAAACCGGGGCGCACGGGCCTTGTCCGTCACTCACCGAGCAACTTTGGACGCGCAGTAGCGTCGATTGACGACCTAAAAGGGCTCGTGCGCCACTCCGCTGGGGGTGAGAAGCTGACCCCGCCATCACTTGACTTTTCAACTTAACCACTGCGGATAGAGCTGAACTTCATTTCACGGGAACGACGGCCGCAGAATAGATCAGGCAAAGAACGCTTGCACGTGCATTTTCCGCCAGCGGCATTTCTCTGGTTAGCTGCGACCACACGCCGCCGCGCAGCGCGGTGGACGCTGATCGGCGGCGCGAGTATGAGTCCGGTCGGCCACTTCAAAAGGCCGTCATTGCTCCCGAGGACCACCCTAATCGCGGTTCGGGCTGCTTGCTAATCTGGGCTCAGCTGAGCCCGTCTGGAGTCTGTGTGATGCGTTGCTATAGCTCAAAAACATTCCGTTCCAACAAGTCTCTAATGGGGCTGCTCGTCGGCCTAGGCCTGTGTGCTTCCTTCGGGGGGGGCGTTGCACACGCCGGCCCCTCCGGGTTCGAGGTCCTGGGGTGGGCCCCCATCGCTGGGATGGGAGGCAACGACTTTCTCACGTACGATCCAGCTAAGAAGTTGGTCTACGTCAGTCACGGCAGCGCAGTCGCAATCATCGATCCAGCTACGAAAATGGAGGTCCTGCCAGCTTTGACCGGGGCCAACATCAAGGGTGTTCACGGGATTGCGCTCAACAAGGACGGCACGCTCGCGTTCATCAGTTCGGGAATGGGCAGCAAGGCCGTGAAAGTGGATCTGGCCACGAAGATGGAAGTGGTCGCGATCGCGACCGGGGCGAACCCGGACCACATCCTTTACGAGTCGTTTTCAGACAAAATCGTTTCGTTCAACAACGGAGGCCACGACGCAAACGTCATCGACATAACGGCAGGGACGATCATACAGACGCTGCCCTTGCCTGGCGCCGCCGAGGTCGGTGTCACAGATGGCGCGGGCAACGTCTGGGTCAACGCGGGCAGCAGTGTCCAGCAGCTCCTGGTGCCAGCGACGGGAATGTGGACGCTCGGAAAGGTCTGGGACATCGGCTGCGACGCGACAGGTCTGGCCCTGGACATCGCCGGCAAGCGCCTGTTTAGCTCGTGCGACGGCGCGATGGTGGTCAGCAACGCCGAGACCGGTGCTAAGGTTATTGAGGTGCCGACAGCCGGCGGGGCGGACGGCGCCGCCTACGATGCCGCCACCAAGATGGTGTTCACCACGAACGGTGATGGGAGCATGGCGGCCATCCAGCAGATGACGCCCGATACGTATATGCTGCTCGAAGAAATTCCCACGGGAATGAACTGCAAGACCGCTGCCTATGACCCAATTGGGCACCGGGTCTTCACGTCCTGCAATCACATGGGCGCGCTCTCGGTCGCAATCGTCGGTAAGCCAGGCGGCGTGGTCGGCGCGGGCGGCGCGGGCGGCGCGGGCGGTGAACCCATGGGCGGCGCAGGCGGCGAGGAGCCCGGCATGGCCGGTAGCACCGGCTTGCCCGCGGGCGGTTCGGGCGGTGCCTCAGGCGGCAGCGGCCCGGTAGTCCCCCCCCCGAGTACTGGTGGAGTTACCGGCGGAACCCCAGGCGCGGCGGGCGCTCCGACGAGCGGCGCTGGTGCACCCGGGCAAGCCGTGGACACGGGCGGTGACTCGGGTGGTTGCAGCGTTCAGGCTCAGTCTCGCGACAACGCAGGGCACGGCGGAACGTGGCTCGCAGCGCTCGGAGCGCTAGCCGTGGCCATGATTCGACGTCGCCGCGACACAGCCGGCTGAACGCAGCGCAGGTAAAAGGGGCTGGGCGGCTAGTTGCTGCCCGCCCCGACCTGTTGTGTTTTGATTGTCTGACGAACGCGCCTGGAGCCACGGCCCGACTAGGAGCGCGCGCCTCGGCGTTTGGCTCCGGCTACTTGGACGTAGTGTCGACCGTTCCGGGTTTCACGGCAACGATATCTTTCTCACCTAGTTCCACCACGCCCTGCTTGAGCAACCGCCCCACGGCGCGCTTGAAGGCTTTCTTGCTCAGGCCAAACGCTGAGCGAATCTCATCTGGCGGAGTGCGATCCCCCATCCTCGGTGGATTTGGTCCAGAGAGTATCCCAAGGACGTGGTCCGCGTCAGCGTCCATCGCCTCATGGGCGAGTTTGCGAAGCGAGACCTCGATCTTGTTGTCCGCCGACACGCGCGCGACCCGGAATGAGGCCGCCTCACCGCGTCTCAGGGCGTGTGGCTCGGCTTCGGGGAGCAGGGCGAGGAAGCGCCGCTCCAAGATAACAAACAGGCCGACGCCGTTCTCTTTTCGCCACGCCTCGCCCGCTACCCACTCACCAGGTTGGATTTCGTCTGTCTCGCGCAGCAGTTCACGGATCCGCATCGTTCCGCAAAGGCGCCCAGTCCGGTCGAGCTTCACTCCGATCGCCTGGCGGTCACCCGGTTGCAGCTCTCGGGTCTGCTCGGCAAACGGGACTAACAAATCCTTGGCGAGGCCCCAGTCGGCGAAGGCTCCTATGTCAGTGACCTCCTTGATGGTCAGGAAGGCCACTTCGTCAAGCTCGACCTTGGGCGCAATCGTCGTCGCAATCGGGCGGTCTTCCGAGTCTCGGTAGACGAACACCTCCAAGATCGCGCCATCCTCCGTCCCCTCAGGCACCTCGGCCCGGGGCAGGAGCAGAGTCGGCGAACTACGTCCCTGCTCCGAGTCGCTCATGAACAGGGCCGCGCCGTGGGCGCTCTGTCGGGCGACGGTCAGACTGTGGGTCCGGCCCAGGAGGTCTTCAATGGACATGGCGCCGCGTATAGCACAGGGACGTCTAGAACCGCTGCGGGTGAAGTGGTACGGGCCCGGAGTGTCTCGAGGAGCGGGAGAATGACGGTCGCCGAACAGCCACTAACCGCTGCCGTCAAGGGGTCGGGCGCGCCCCTGGGCCGGGTCTCGTTGGCCGAGGCCGCACGAGTCTGGGCAAAGATCGGCCTCTTGAGCTTCGGAGGACCTGCCGGACAGGTTGCGTTGATGCACCAAGAGCTGGTCGAGCGACGCAAGTGGATCGACGAAGAGCGCTTTCTGCACGCTCTCAACTACTGCATGCTCCTGCCCGGTCCCGAAGCGCAGCAACTCGCGACGTACATCGGCTGGCTCATGCACAAGACGCGCGGGGGGCTCGTCGCGGGTCTCCTGTTCGTGCTTCCCGGTTTCGTAGCCATCCTCGGGTTGAGCGTGCTGTACGCGGGCTTCCGCGAGCTGCCCGCCGTCGCCGCCGCCTTCTTCGGACTCAAGGCTGCCGTCTTGGGCGTGGTGGTCGAAGCCCTGCTTCGAATCGGCAAGCGCGCACTCAGAAGTCGCCTGATGCTGCTCGTTGCAGCGCTCGCCTTCGTCGCCCTCTTCTTCTTCGAGCTGTCGTTCCCGCTCGTGGTGCTCACCGCCGGCACTTTCGGCTTCGTCGGAAGTCGCCTCGCACCGTCGGCCTTTCCTCCGCCACCGCAGGTCACGGCCGGCGCGGAGCACACCACCGTACTCGACCACATGGCCTCAGCGGGTGAACTTTTCCACACGAGACCTTCGGCGGCACGCGCCACCCGAGTGGCCGCAACGTGCATCCTCTTGTGGGCAGCGCCGATACTCGCCCTGGCGCTGACGCTCGGTCGTGATTCTGTGTTCGTGCAGCAGGGGCTCTTCTTCTCCAAGACCGCGGTCGTCACCTTCGGCGGCGCCTACGCGGTGCTTGCCTACATCGCCCAGCGCGCCGTGGACACCTACGGCTGGCTGCAGCCAGGCGAGATGCTGGACGGGCTCGGCCTGGCTGAGACGACGCCGGGCCCGCTCATATTAGTCGTACAGTTCGTCGCTTTCCTCGGCGCATTCCGTCATCCCGGCGAACTCTCACCGATGATCGCCGGCGTACTCGGGTCGGTCGTCACGGTCTGGGTCACCTTCGTTCCGTCCTTTCTGTGGATCTTCCTCGGTGCCCCTTACATCGAAGCCCTACGGGGCAACCGCTCCCTGCACGCTGCTCTCTCGGCTATCACCGCCGCGGTCGTCGGCGTCGTCCTGAACCTCTCGCTTTGGTTCGGGCTGCACGTGGTCTTCCGAACCGTGACCGAGCGGCACGTGGGGCCACTGCGTCTGCTGAGCCCGATCCTCACCAGCGTTGACCTGGCCTCGGCGGCCCTCGCCGCGCTCGCGATGTTAGCGCTGTTTCGCTTCAAGCTGGGCCTGCCGAAGACTCTCGCCGCAAGCGCCCTGCTGGGAGCTGCCTGGAAGCTTATCCCCTGGAGCTGATGACCTTTGATGACTCAATACGTAGCGCTACTCCGTGCCGTGAATGTCGGCGGCACGGGCAAGTTGACCATGAATGCTCTGCGCACGCTGTGTGAAGCGGCGAAGTTCACATGCGTGAGCACGTACATTCAAAGCGGCAACGTGGTCTTCCAGAGCTCGTTGAGCGCGGCAAACGTCACGAAGCAACTCGCAGGCGCATTGGGACTCCACATGGGCAAACCGGTGGGTGTACTGGTCCGCACCGCGACAGAAATGGCTACCATCGCCGCAAACAATCCGTTCCCTGAAGCAGCCCCAAACCAAGTGTTGGTCTTCTTCACGCCAAAGATAGTCGCCGCAGCTGACCTCAGGGCCGTCAGCATTGCGGGCCGCGAAGAAGTGCGTGCGATCGGACGCGAGGTGTATGTACATTACCCCGACGGCCAGGGCCGCTCGAAACTCAAGCTGCCCATGGCCGACACCGGCACTGCGCGAAACATGAACACCGTAAGCAAGCTGCTAGCGATGGTACAATTGTTGAGCGAGTAGAGCGTCGAAACAAGGTCACGTCGACCCCTTCAGACCCGAATGGCTGAGAATGGCGACCCCCTCCGACCCGAGTGGCTGAGAACGGCGCCCCCTTTATGCCCGAAAAGCTGAGAGTGCTGAAGGGGTGGGGTAGCTGGCGCACGCTCGACCCAGCTACCCCACCCAATAAGATGCGCTCTAGTCGTTACGCTTCAGAACGATCTCGCCGGCTACCCAGAATGGGTGCGCAGAGTTATCGGCGCGCGCTTCGCTTACGCCTGCCCTTTGCCGGGCTGCGGCACGATGCGCAAGTAGGGCTTTAGCTGCTTCCAGCCGTCCGGATAGAGGGCCTTGGCTTCGTCGTTCGAAACCGAAGTGACGATGATCACATCCTCACCCTGCTTCCAGTTGACCGGGGTCGCCACGCGGTGGCTAGCCGTCAGCTGCATCGAATCAATGACGCGCAAGATCTCGTCGAAGTTGCGCCCGGTGGTCATCGGGTACGAGATCATCAGCTTGATCTTCTTGTCGGGACCGATGACGTAGACCGTGCGAACCGTCTGATTGTCCGCTGCTGTGCGCGCGCCAGCATCGCCTTCCGCATCGGCAGGCAGCATGTCGTACAGCTTCGAGACTGCCAGCGTCGGATCGCCAATCATCGGAAAGTTCGGCGCGACGCCTTGCGTTTCCTCGATGTCCTTGGCCCAGCCCGCGTGTTTGTCGACTGGGTCGACCGAAAGACCAATGACCTTCACGCCTCGCTTGTCGAACTCAGGCTTCAACTTGGCGACGTAACCGAGCTCGGTCGTACATACCGGGGTGAAGTCCTTGGGGTGCGAGAACAAGACGCCCCACGAGCCTCCTAGCCAGGCGTGGAATGAGATGGGACCTTCGGTCGTCTCGGCGGTGAAGTCGGGCGCGGTCTGGGAAAGTCGGAGAGACATGAGGTTTTTTCCTTGGTTGGGTTACGGTGCACTGACGGCGACCGCACGGTCTTCTGGACTAGCCAGCAGACGTCACTTCTAGCACCCTGCCCTCCAGTAGAGCTAGCCCTTGAATTGAGTCGAAGGGCTTGAAGCCTCGACTTCTACAAGCTGTCCGGTGTGGCCCTGCAGCGAGGGGCGGAAATTCCCTTAGGCAAGCTCGCGCTGTTGCCTCAGTTCGGATCGTGGCCACCCACCACCAACCACGCCGAGGCTCCGGGCCGCACAAACGTTACGTAACTCATGGGGCGAGAAACTGCCCGTTGCCAAAAGCGGCCTCGTTCATCCAACGCCTGTCGGTAATCCAAAGCCAATAACTCGCGTGGTCTCTGGCACCGCCATCGTCGTCGTCTTGCACGGAGACGGTGAACCCAATCCCATTTGCTGGCTCTTGAGCGAAGCCTATCACGGACCGGTTTAGTCGAAGCTCGTACACGACGTTGGCGCCTGAGACGACCCGCGTCGCGCCATACCACGAGCCCGTCTCACCAAACGCTCCCGGGACCCCCGATTCGTCGCTGGTAGCCGAGCCGTCGTGCACAAGCGAAAACTCTCCGCCGCTGGGCTTCTCTAATTCACTTCTGTTGTTAGGCGCATCGTTGTTGTTGCCGTCCAGAAAAACTTCGACCGTGTCATCCTTCCAGGGTTCGTGCAGAAGGGCGGACGTCACGATCGCGCCCGGCTGAGTCGAATCGCTTTGCAGCGCGTCGTCGGTCACTTCAACCGCCACATAGAGGGCGGTGTTGTCGTAGGCTACGGCGAACCGATAACTCAAATCTGCGGCAGCAGTGGTCGCGGTGCTTTCCGTGTCGAACACCCCGGTAGCGGGGCTAACTTCCACAAAGGCCACGGTTTGCCAGTCATCGAGCTGACCATCGAGAGAGATCGAACGAAAGGGCGCAAGCAAGGTGTCGGCGCCGCTAAGTCCGCCTTCGATCGTCGAGTTGGCTGCGCCGCCTTGGTCGGTGGCTGGAGGCGCTCCGCCATCGCTGGGACTGCTGCCCCCCATCGCATCGGGCCCAGTCGGCGCCCCTGCCGCAGCGGTGTTCTTGGCGCCCCCGGTTGCAGAGGTCGCGCCGCCCCCGGACGCGTTCACGCCACCGCTGCTGCCGCCGTCACCGCCCAATCCTGCCGCTGCGCCCGTTGTGGGTGCTGAAGATGCACTAACGACCGCGGGCTCTGCACCGCTGGGGGTTTCGCTGCACCCCCAAATAGTGAACAGCACGACGTAGCATGCGAGCGCACCTGCAATGGGTCCTGGCGTCAGCTAAGCTGCGACCTCTTTGTGCTCTGCTCTTCGGCTACCTTCGCCGCTTGCATGACCTCGTGTCATGTCGTCTCCCACAGCGCGCGCAGCGGAACAGCATGCAATCCGTCGCCGAAGCTGGCGCTCGTTTCGCCGTCATAAAGCACGACGCCGCCGGCAAAGCGGGCCCCCGCGATCTCTCTGAGCTTGCGCAACCCCCGAAAGTCCGCTGCCGTCACTGTGGCTGCCGCCTTGACCTCCACGCCAACCAGCTTGCGAGAGCCGCGCTCGATGACGATGTCGACTTCGACACCGTCCCTGTCCCGGTAGTGAAAGAACGTCATCGGCTCTTCATGCCAGCTTGCCTGCCGCCGCAGTTCCTGAAACACGAACGTTTCCAGCACATGACCAAGGAGCGGTCGATCCGCTGCCAGCGCGGCTGCATCCACGCCCAGCAGCGCGCAAGCAAGTCCGGTATCGCCGACGTGGACCTTGGGCGTTTTGACTAGACGACTGAGGCGATTGCTGTGCCAGGGTGGGAGCGTATCCAGCAAGAACACCCGCTCAAGCAGCGTGACGTAGTCGCGGATTGTCGGTCGGCTAAGCTGGAAGGGCGACGCCAAATCACTCACGTTCAGCAGACCCGCCGTCTGCGCCGCGGCCAGGGCGAGCAGTCGCGGCAGTACGTCGAGCGAGCTGATACGGGCCAGAGCACGCACATCGCGCTGAACCAGCGCTTCCAGATAGTCTCGGTACCACGAGGCGCGACGTCGCCCGGCGGGCCGCGCCAGCGCCACGGGATATCCGCCCGCGACAATCTGCTCGACGAGCTGTCTGCCAAGCCGTTCCGTGCTCCGGACCTTGAACCCTTTTTCGAACAGCGCATCGAGAAAACCCGGCGGACGTCGCACGATCTCGCACGCCGCCAGCGGGTGTAGCCGTAGGATGTGCATGCGGCCCGCCAGAGAGTCCGCGAGCTTCGGCACCAGAAGTACGTTGGCCGATCCGGTCAGGATGAAACGACCGGCCACGCGCTTGCGATCGATCGCCGTCTTCAACGCGGCGAAGAGCGACGGTACCCGCTGTACCTCGTCCAGAATCGCCCGTTCGGGCAGATCGGCCACGAAACCCACCGGGTCCGCCGCCGCGGCGCCGCGCGCAACATCGTCATCGAAGGTCAGGTAGGCGTAGTTCAGGCGTTTGCCCAGCACCTGCGCGAGCGTGGTTTTGCCGCACTGGCGCGGGCCGTGGATCAGCACCACGGGGGAATCGACCAGCGCCTCGCTCAGGCGGGCCTCGGCGTAGCGGGGGTAAAGGGCCGCTTCTGACACCGGCTCATCGTAAGCTTTATATTCGGCTAAGTGCAATGTTTTACTTCGGCTAAATGAAATGTTTTGGTTCGGCTGATCGAAAGAAGCGGCTCTCTGGTTCAGACCCATGCCGACCCCGGCGCCGCCGTGACGGCTGCTCCGCTCGGTGAAAAGCCCACATCCCGAGGCCGCCGAGCTTGCCGAAACGGGCCTGCCTGCTTTGGGGTGCGACCCTGCCGGCGTATGACGAAGGGCTGATCGACATCGCTGCCGGAAAGCCGGTGCGTTGGATTGAGGGCTAAGGGATCAACGAGGTCTCGAACGCTGTCGCTCGGCAAGCTCGACCCCCGCGATCTCGATCGACTCTTCCTCCGTAAATGCCGGAGCGTCGGCGCTAGAAGCACCGTGCGTGTGCGGGTGCGCCAAACACCGGCACCCCCGGCTGAAGCCATGAGGCCCAATGAGCCCTCGCCACCGTTGCCTCGCAGCCAGCTTAAATGTGGCCTCCGGAGCGAAGGAATTCCATACGCCCCGACCCGTGACCTTGGAAAAGCTACGCCGTTTGACGGAGACTCAGTCCGAGGCCGACCATCGCCGCGGCGGCAGCCATGAACGCCCAGGCCCCGATCAAACCATGGCCGATCAGGATGCCGGTCACGATCGGCGCGATGATCTGGGCTACGGACATCAACGATTGGGTAATGCCGAGCACCACGCCCTGCTCGTCGCGTCCGCTCTTGTGCGTGATCTGCGCCGTGAGCGCCGGCCGCAGCGCGCTTTGTGCGAACGACCAAAACGTCGCGCTGACCAGGAGCTCGGGGACGCGCCGCACCACGGCCAACAGGGCGTGGCTGATCGCAAAGGCCGCAAAACCCGCGCGCGTCAGTCTGACCTCACCGAAGCGCTTCACTAGGCGCCCAATCAACCCGCCCTGCAAGAGGATGCCGAGAAAGCCAGCGTAGGCGAAGACGTAGCCCACCTCTTTAGCGCCAAACGGCTGCCCTTCCCAGGTCAAGCGGCGCTCTGCGAATAGCGCGAAGCCCGACGTAAAGCAGGCAAAAGCCACAGAAAACGCGAAGAACTGATACAAGAGCGGAGCCAGCTCAGGCCTTTTGAAGTACTCGCGATAACGACCCCAAGAAAACAGCGCGATGCGTTGGCCAGACGGACCGTCCCCGCCCTCAGCAGTTTGCGGAACCGCGCGCGGCAAGAGAGTCGCCGTGGCCAAGATACTGAGCGCTGACAGGCCCTGGGCCGCATAAATGGGATAACGATGACCGTACTGGGATAGGTAGCCGGAGACGGCTGGCCCGACCAAGAACCCTATCCCGAACGCAATGCCGATCACACCGAAGGCTTTGGCTCGATTTTCTTTCGAAGTGACGTCCGACACGTAGGCTTGAGCCAGCGACAAGTTACCTGCGGTCAGGCCATCAATGGCACGCGACACGAAGACCATCGTCAGAGAGGTCGCGCCACCGAGCACGATGAAGCCGACCAACGTACCGAGTTGGCTGATGAGCAGCAGCGGCTTACGGCCACTGCGATCAGCCAACTGCCCGAGCACAGGACCCGAAATCAACTGGCACAGCGCGAAGGTGGCGACCAAAAAGCCAATCTGCCGAGGCGATGCACCAAACTCCTGCGCGTAGAACGGCAACAGCGGCAAGATGATGGTCATGCCCAAAATGTCGACCAGCACGATCAAGAAGATGGGCAAGAGCGCGCGCTCTTGGACCTGACTCTGGGTATTCAAAAGGGGCTCGCTTCGAAGAAACGGGGGGTTGTTCCTCACTCCAGGCGGGCAATCAACCTTTATTGCCGAAAGCCCTACGGATAGCCCGACCCGCCACCCCTGAACGCTCCAAGAATACCAGCATCTCGACGGCAATTGCGAACGGGGTGAGATTGCCGCCGAGGCGCTCGGGGAAACGCAACGGCTCCGCACTGCGCCTGGGGCGGCGCATCTTGGCCTTGTACTGCCTGGGCCCACATGCAGCGCTAGATCCGACGAATAGTCTACTCAAGCGCGCGTCGTGGCTGTAAATGCGACCGGGATGAGCCTTGCTCTCTACGCCCAGCTCAAAGCGCTAATGATCGCGCGAATTATCGACGGCACCTACGTCGAGGGGACAACCATCCCCTCTGAGGATCAGCTAGGCCGAACCCACGGGGTGAGCCGTGTGACGGTCCGAAAGGCGCTCGATGAACTCAAGGTCGAGGGGGTCTTGTCTAGCGTGCGAGGTCAGGGCACCCGGGTTACGTATCAGAACCGCGGGGTCATGAACCCCATGGACATTATCGCCCTCGTCGCTTTTTCTCCCGATACGTTCTTTGCGGAGTTCTATCGCAACTTCGAGCACACCGCGGAAGCGAACAATTCGCTCGTCGTGCTGAAACAGGGCTTCGAGCAAGGGGGCGTGGCGCCGCAGGTCATGCTGTCTCGATTGATCGAGAAGGACATCCGCAACATCGTGATTTGGCCGCGACTCGTAGCCGTCTCACCTGAGCTACTCACGCGAGTGCGAGCCGTAGGCGTCAACCTGGTGATCTTTGATCACCCTGAAGCCACCCCCTGCGCCGATGTGGTGTGCCTCGATCACGCCCTGGCGATACAAACCTTGTGCAGGCACCTGCGCGCTCAGACGACCGGGACGATTGACCTGCTGACGTACACGGAGTTGCCGCTCAGCTTGCAGGTTCGCGAGGCCACCTTCCTGCGTGAAACCGGAGGCAGTGGCCAGGTTCACCGAGTCGCGCGGGGCGAGGACATGCTCGAACAGATCCTGGCTGAGCTGAGTCGGCTGAAGCGCGCGAAGCGGCTTCCGGGGGGCTTGATTGCCAGCTGCGGCGAGCTGGGACTCTTGGCAGCACGCGCCGTCAGAGAGCTCAACCTCGACGTCGCCCTCTGCTCGGTAGACTGGTTCGAGGGGATGGAACAGTACCCGTTGACCGCCTATGAGCAACCGGTGAAGCGCATGGCCGAGGAGGCGTACCTTCGCCTAAAAGCCCAAGCAGAAAGTGGAGATCGCTGGAGAGCCCGGCGCTCGCTTCACCCTGGCCAACTGCGAGCTTCGCGGCCCAAATAAGCAACGCTGGCGCGAGATCGACGAGCCTCCTGCGGTGAGGGCCTTTGAGTTCGTGGTCGCTGCAAATGTCTTATCGATCAATACTTGACGCTTCCGTGAAAAGATGTATCATACAGTACTACTTTTACGAAGCGACGACGGCTCGCATCGCTAGTTCCACGCTGCACCGACTGTGTAGCCCTGCTGGGAAGGATAGTTCCGAATGACGCCATACCCCTTCACACTCATTTCTTGGGCGGTGGGTGCTGCGATCCTATCGGCGGGGTGCTCCGCGCCCGCGCCAAACGACGCTGAGCCCCTCCCCGCGCCAAGCGAAGTGACGCCACCCACTACCTCATCGACCGCTCCGCCGTCGCCGCCTGAGGCTCTCCCCGAGGTCCTGGTGCCCGCCCCTCCGGGCGCAGCCTGCAACGCGTCGTTGTCGCTCGCCCCGGCTCGAGTTTGGCGTCTGAGCGATGACCAGTACGTCAATGTGGTGCGAGACGTCTTCGGCGTCATCCTGCCCGCCGAGGTGACGGAGGCGACTGTCACTGGCGGCGAGTTCTCTAACCTTTCGGAAGTCGTGGTCGTCAGCCCGAACGCCGCCTTCGCCTATCAAAGCGCTGCCCGGATCGCGGCACTCGCCGCCACCAACGCCCACGCCGAGCGCTTTTTGCAATGCGACTTCAGCGCGCCGTCTAACGCCTGCGTGGACACCTTTATCCGCAACCGTATCGCCCGGGCCTTTGGTCGCCCGCTCGCTGATGCGGAAGCGTCGAACCTGCTCGCTGTCTACGAAGTCGGCGCAAAGGAGAGCCCGAAGGTGGGCCTCCGCCTGCTCCTTGAGGCAGCGCTCCAGTCCCCCTCGTTTTTGTATCGCACAGAAATTGGCGCCCCTGCCGAAGGGGGTGCGCGCGGACGGGTGACGCTCACCACCTACGAGCTTGCCGAAGCGCTGTCGTTCGCTTTTCTCGACACGGTCCCGGACGACGCCCTTTGGCAGAAAGCAGCTGACGGAACCTTGGGAGCCCCCGCGGTCCTAGCGGCAGAAGTTGACCGCTTGCTCGATCTCCCGTCGGTGCAAGCTAACCTCGCCGAGAAAGCCGGCTTCTGGCTTGGGGTCGAGCGAATTCAGCGCACCCAAAAGGATGCGCAGGTCTTCCCTGAGTTCACCGCAGAGCTCAAGACGAGCCTGCACCGAAGCGCCCAGCTATTCGTGCGTGACGTGCTGTTCCAGGGCAACGTCTCTGACCTGCTGAGTTCGTCGACGGTCTACGTGGACCCCTTGCTCTCTGCAGTGTACGGATTCCCAGCGGGAGCAGGCGCTGAAGCTTCGCCGGTACAGGTTAACAACGGCGAGCGAAGCGCGGGGATCCTGACGCAGCCAGGAATTCTCGCGGCGACCTCCCACCGAGCAACCAAGGGCGATCCGATTCACCGCGGGCTCTTCATCTACTACGCGATCGCTTGCGGCGGCAAGATCCCCTCGCCGCCCGCTGGTGCGCTCGACATTGCTTCCGATCCAAACCAATTTCCACCAAACTCCACGGAGCGCGAGCTGGCTAACCTGCGTGCAGCAAACCCGACGTGCGGCAGCTGTCACGCGCTCTTTGATCCGCTTGGGCTGGCGATGGAAAGCTACGACCCGATTGGTCGCTACTCTCCCGCCGATTCCAGCGCACAAATCGCTGGCTTAGGCCCGGAGTTGGACGGGCCGCTCAGCGGTCTCCCCGAGCTGGCTGAACGCTTGCGGTCCGGGCGGCGCGTGTCCGACTGCGCGGCGCAAAACTTGGCAATGTTCACTCTAGGGCGCGACTTAAGCTCAGACCAGTCCTGCGCGCTGTCCTCAGTCAAGGAGCAGTTCGCGAAGACCGGGAAGTTCGTCGATTTCTACCGAGCACTCGTGACTTCGCCGGCTTTTCTCACACGAGATGCAGACTAATGGGAGGCGCTTCGATGAAACTGAGTCACGACAAGTTCCATAGATTTTCACGGCGGGCACTGGTCGGCGGCGCGTCGGCAGCCCTGGCAATGCCGCTCCTCCGCCCGCTCATCTCGTCGGCGCAGGGGGACGCTCCGAAGCGGCTACTCATCGTTCATCGGCCCTGCGGGTCGCTCCCTGAGCGGTTCTTCCCCGAAAGCGCTGCGCCCGGGTTCGCCCTACCGCCGCTCTTGACTCCATTCGAGCCGCTCCGAGAGCAGATGGTCATACTGGACGAGACCACCTGCCCCCGGGACGCCAGTCGCCGCGGTGACCAGCACGCTGCAGGGTTGTTGGCGATGATGAGCGGGCATGAGTTCATGCCCATCCCGGGAACAAACACCGATGCTGATGCGGGCGCCAAGAACATCGTGGCTCGCGCTAAGACTGTCGACCAGTTCTTGCTTGGCGCGTCACCCCTGCTCCAAGGAACGCCCGTGCCCTCGATCCAGGCCACCGCGTTTCGGCCGAGCAGCGTCGGCTTGCCTTCGTTCAGGGTGATGTCCTACTCGGGGCCGAATGAGGCGCTGTTTCCGGAGAGCCGCCCAGCGAATCTGTTCACGCGCATCTTCGGCACCCTGGGTGGACGTGAGCTCAGCCCCGAAGACGCCGAGCGCACCCGCCTGCAGCGGCGCAGCATCTTGGACTACGTGAACCAAGACATGACCCGCCTGTATGGACTCGTGCCTGCCTCAGAGCGCGCGAAGCTGGACACGCATCTCGACGGGATCCGGCAGCTGGAGAAGAACTTGGCCGCGGGCGCCCTGGCCACAGCCTGCGACGCGCCTCCCCAAGTCACCCTGCCCGACGCTTCTGGCGGTCTCAGCCTGGACGAAGCCCAGCACTTTCAATCAGCCGAAAATCACCTCGGCATCATCCGCGGAGCTTTCCAGTGCGATCTCACACGGGTCGCCACCTTTACCTATGCTCACGGCAACTCGGACATGCGCTTCGGAAGCATGGTCCCCGGGCTCGTGACCAGGCGAGACGGTCACCACACCTTGTCTCACGACACCGGCGCTCTAGCGGACCTGGAAGCGATTGAGCGCCTTTATGCGCAGCATCTGTCGACCTTCCTGCAAACGCTGCAGGCGACGCCGGACGGAACGGGCAACCTGCTCGACAACACCCTCGTCGTCTATCTCAACGAGTGCAGCTGGGGCAACGTCCACGGCATCGACCGCATGCCCACATTGCTGTTCGGTGGAACGTCACTTGGGCTACGTGGGGGGCGCAACCTGAGACTTGGAGGCCGCTACATGAACGATGTGTGGGCCGCGATCTCGAATGTGTTCGGTGTAGAGCTCCCAGGCGATCGCTTCGGCGATCCCGCGTGGGGTCAAGGTCCAGTGACTGAGCTCTTTGCCTAACCCCAGCTCAG
>JBDKJZ010000017.1:0-24161 GCA_039796375.1 Pseudomonadota bacterium | reverse complement strand
CGCCCCCGCGCGGATCGCTACCGCGAATCCTTGGAGCATCTCGTCGGCGCCCATTCCGATGACGTGGCAACCGACCACGCGTTGTTCCGTGCCTACTGTGACCAGTTTCATACAGGAGGCCGGACGCCTACCCGTAACTCCGTAGTACAGGTTCGTGTAGCGGGTCGAGAACACCTTGACTGCATCCTCACCGTAGCGCTCAAGCGCTTCGGGTTCCGTGAGGCCCACGGTCCCAATAGGTGGGTGGCTGAAGACAACGGTCGGAACAAGGTCCAGCCCGAGTTTGGATTCAGGTTTTCCTCCGAACAGTCGATCTGCGAGCCTGCGTCCTGCAGCGATTGCCACTGGAGTGAGGGCAGGCTGCGGGGTCACGTCGCCTACCGCGTAAATGCCACGCTGCGTCGTGTTCTGAAATTCATCGATGGTGATCTGGCCGCGCGCGTTCAACGCGACTCCGGCTTGTGGTAGTCCGAGCGCGCTAGTCGCTGGGGAGCGCCCTGCCGCCCAAATGACCGCGCTGAACCCGCTCAGCTCGCGGCTATCCGACGTCGTGATGCGCAAGCTGCCATCGTCAGCGCGGGCGAGCCGAGCCGGCTCGGAATTGGGCTGAAAGTCGACGCCGCGCTCGACCATTTGCTGGCGCAGCTCAGTTGCGAGCAGGGGATCGAAACGTTGCAAGACCCCGTCATGCCTGGACAGCAAGGACACTCGGCTTCCTAGAGCCTGAAGGATGCCCGCGAGTTCAACTCCGATGTATCCTGCACCGACGATGGCCACGCGCTTGGGCGCTTGTTCGAGTTGGAAGAAACCATCGGAGGTGATCCCGAGTTGAGCCCCGGGGATCGAGGGCACCGTGGGGTAACCACCCGTAGCGAGAAGAATATGCTCAGCGGTCAGGTGTTTACCGTCGGCGTCTACGGTATGTGGCCCCAGTAGGCGTCCGCGAGCCTGGAAGAGCTGGACGTTGTCTTTCCGCAGGTTCTGCTCGTAGAGCTGGTTCAGCCTCGAGACGTAAGCGTCCCGATTCTGTTTGAGAGTTTGCCAGCTGACCCGCGGGGGCTCGACCTTCAGACCGTACGCCGGCGCGTCCTCGAAGGACTGGCTCAGGCTGGCTGCGTGGAACATGACCTTCTTGGGGACGCAACCTAGATTGACGCAGGTCCCCCCGAGCTTGCGGGGCTCGAGCAGGGCCACTCGCTTGCCGTATTGCGCCGCGCGCCGGGCCGCAGCGAGTCCGCCGCTTCCACCTCCGACGACGATGAAATCAAATTCGTTCATTGGGGCTCCATCGCACTGCCCGCGGAACATAGTGAGCGACGCCTGCTGCGTCGAGGGGAATGGTGGAGGCCCCCGCCTTAGAGGACGCTTCGGGTGACGCTAGCTGTGCCGCTGCCGTTGGTGCGCACCAAGGCGGTCGTGGGTTTCAGCTGGGGGAGTTCGCCCCCGCTAGCGGTGCTATTCGCGCGGTCCGGGATGTTTTCGTTCAGCAGGTCCTCGTTCAGCTGTACGAGCGCTCGGCGCTGCGCCGCGTGGTCGCTGGAGTCGACCAGGAGCTCAGCCAGGTCTCCGCAGTTCCCCGAGACTTCGTGACATCGCGTCAAACGATTTCGCTTCTGTTCCAAGGACAAGTGCCTCAGGTAGGTGAGGGTTCTGGCGCGGTTGCTCTCCTCTTTAAGGCTTCTCTGTTCTGCTTCAAACGCGAGCAGCTCGAGCTTTCTTTGGTGGGCGCGCTCCGAAGCGACGAGCGCATCTCTACGCTCAGCTTGCTCAATTTTGGCTTGGGCCTGAGCGTGCAGCGCCTTACTGCTTCGAGAGACCTCCTCCTGAAATGAGTGTCGTCGCGCTGCCTCGTTTTCGAGCACCTGGCGAAGCAGGTCACGTGCGACTTGGTAGTCGCGTTGCTGCTTGGAGCACGACCAGGTGCACGCTTCCATCCGCAGCTCGGCCAGGCCGACGAGGTCGCGGCAGCTGGCGACATCGTCACAGCCGGACGCAAGCTTGGCGGGAATTTCGTCGCCCCGCTCTCGTACGGCGAAAGCGGATAACCCCGCGAGCAGGGGGAGGCTGCACCAGAACCCCCAGCGGCGCGCACGTCGACCGGGGCTGTTCCTGCCTGGCTCCCGCCAGAGCACCTCGCCTGCGGAATGTGTCGTCCGCTTCTGGATGTTCGCCACGTCGGCGTGAACGACTGTTCGCCCCGAGGCTTGAGCAAATCCGTCGGTTCCGATCCAGTGTGCATGCACAATCCGGGGCGGAAGATAGAGCGTCAGGTGTCTGGGGAGTTCTCCGCTTGCGGCCCTGTAGCGAAGATGCCTTCTATCAGCCCATGGCCACGACTAACACATCACCTCCACAGCGCGGGGCTTCTCCGATCCTTTCGCAAGCGGAGCAAGCGAGCCTCGCCCAACAGGCTCTCGAAGTCGCAACTCTCGCCGGGGACCTGATCATGTCGGGGTACCGTCAACGATTTGACGTACAGACCAAGGCCCACGACGAGCTGTTTACTGAGTACGACGTTCGCAGTGAAGTCTTGATCAGGAATGAACTCGTCAGGCGCACCCCGAGTATTTCGATCGTCGGGGAGGAGCAAGGCGGAGAGGCCGGCGAAGACTTCACCTGGTACATCGACCCTATCGACGGGACGATCAACTACATCGCGGGGCATCCTTACTTTGCGGTGAGTATCGGTCTCATGCTTGGTGAGCTGCCCATCCTCGGAGCGGTCGTTGCTCCCGCGCTCAACACGAGCTGGCATGGCACGAGCGGGCGAGCGTATCGTAACGGACAACAGTGTTCGGTGAGTACGCAGGCCAGGCTGGCCAACGCAGTGATCGCGACCGGGTTCCCCGCTCGACGAGGTGCCCGGGTCACCCACCGAAGAGCGGACGAATTCAGTCGACTGCTGGACGCCTCTCGCGAGCTCCGTCGCGGTGGCTCGGCCGCTCTGGATCTGTGCCTGGTCGCTGATGGGACGTACGAGGCGTACTGGACGCGCGCGCTGGCCCCTTGGGATGTGTCGGCCGGTGCCGCGTTGGTTCTGGGGGCCGGCGGCAGGTGGAGAAGTGTTTCGGATACGCGTCCCGAAGATCTCCAGCTCATCGCGAGCAATGGCCATATCGACGCGGAGCTCGACTCCGTGATTTTCTGCGCGACTTGACCGAGGCAGTCCGTACGGGCGGCAGGTGCCTAGCGCGAATAAATGTTATCTCAAATTACTAATACGACTTTACTAAAGGAGCTCGACTACTTACTAAAGGCAGGGACGCCAAGCCACCAACGGAGGTTTTGGGCGTTCAGGCGAACGCATCTTATGGGCGGCAAGGTCAACAACCGTGGAATGCGAGAAGTCAATCGAGCCCTCGTGCTCGACCTGATTCGGCGCGCTGAACGGACCTCCCGCAGCGAAATCGCCCGAGCCTCGAAGCTGACCAAGCCGACGGTCGGAGCCATCGTTGAAGGGCTGTTGAGCGCAGGCGTCATTCGCGAGATCGGTCCTGACAACCGGGGGGCTGGCGTTGGGCGGAAAGCGCGCCTGCTCGAGCTGAATGATGCATCCGCGGCGTATCTCAGCATTCATTTCAGCGTGGGCCAGACACAGGTCGCGATCGCTGACGCGCTAGGAGAAATTCTGGTCGTCGAACAGAAGGCTCACAGAAGTCACGATCCCGACGAAGCGATGCAGACCGTCAAGGAACTCGTCCGGAAGGGCTTGAAGGTTGCCAAGGTGCCGAAGACCCGGGTTCAGGCTGCGGGCGTTGTGATTCCGGGTCTCGTGGACCAGCGCAGCGGTGAATGTGTTCTGGCGCCCAACCTCGGTTGGGAGCGAATTCCACTGCGGGACATGACCGCCGCTGCGCTCGGAGTGCCGGTGAGTGTGCACAACATCACCCAAGCTGCGGCGCTGGCAGAGGCCAGGGTTGGGGCAGCGCGCGGCCTCGGGTCTTTCGTTTGGGTCTACGCTGGGACAGGCGTTGGGGCGTCGTTCGTCTTTGACGGTGAGCTGTACTTGGGCCGCCGCGGATTTTCTGGCGAGATAGGCCACTGCCGCGTTGAGGACGCCGGGGTGCTTTGCCGCTGCGGACATAGGGGTTGCTTGGAAACCCGGGTTGCCGAACCCGGCGTGTTGCGGGAACTCAACAAGGCTCTCGCCGAGCGCACGGACAGCGTCCTCGCGAATCCCGACAAGAGAAACCTGATCGACCTGATTGCCGCGGCACGAGGGGGCGACGCCTTGGCCCGACGGGTACTCGGCGACGCCGGGACCTACCTTGGCTTGGGGTTGTCCTTTCTCGCTAACTTGTTGAACGTCCCTACGTTCGTGATTGGCGGAAGGATAGCCGAGGCTGGCGACGTGTTTCTGGACGCGGCCCAGCAGTCCCTCTGTGACAACGCCCTGCTGCCAAATGGCCTTCGAGTGATTCAGTCGGAGCTCGCGCAGAGCGCGGGACTGAGAGGCGGAGTCTTCGCCGCTCTAGAGCTTCACCAGCGGGCGCCGCGAGTGGTCGGCGGCCGAGCGGCGCTCAGCTGAATCGTCGCGAGGCGCGGGACTAGCGCTCCGTACGGGGCAGTGTGGTACCTTCGTCCGGGTGAAGCTGGCCCGCCTCCAAGTGTATTGTCCCGAGACCCTCGGTCGTCTTGAACTCTCGTTCTTGGATGCCCACGCCGCGCCCCGTGCCGTGACCCTGATTCACGGCGGACCTGGCACCGGCAAGACTACGCTCCTGCGGGCAATCGGCTCGACTCGTCCTGGCCACACCGTGGTCGCTAGCATGCGCGCTAGTGACGCCCCGTGTTACGCCACGACTGAGTGGCTATTGGGGATTGACGAACCAAACCGTATGCACGCACTCCGCCTGTCTAGTCCGAACTCCCCGGAAGAGTTCGCACAGCTGAGCGTTTCAGAGCGCCGGGAAGGAGTGCTCTTCGACCGATTGGCGAAAGAGGGTGGGTTCGTCTTTCTATTCTTCTCCTCGCTGCGCTGGTTCTCGAAGCCCGCGATGACGCTCACCGCTCCTGAGCGTACACTCGCGCGCTACGACGTGCGCGCGTTCGAGCCTCCGGACGATGCCACTCGGAGCGATCTCGCGCGTGACACCAAACAGGCGCTCGCCTACGCCGCCATCACCGCGAGTCTGCCTGAAGGAGTGTTCGACGGACCGAGTCATGGCTTGCTGGGAGCGTCGATGTTCGCGGCCATTGACACGGTCGCTCGCGTTTACGACTACACCTACCTCGGCTTGGAACCTCGGAGCTTGGAGCCAACATTTCTGGGGCCCGACGGTCGCCAGACCCCTTTCGACAACTTGCCCAGTCAGCTGAAGCACGCGGTCGCGATTCCGGCGCTCATCGTTCGCTCCGTGTGGGGCGCGTATCCGAATACCAGTCCGGAAACTGCGCAAGCTGTTGTCGCCATCGATCAGCCCGAGCTGCATCAAGACGACTCCGGGGTCGTTCGGCTGTTGGAGTCTCTGGTCGCACTCTTTCCGAACGTGCAGTGGATTCACACGACGCGCTCGGCGGCATTGCTGGCTTCGCGGGACTCGACTGAGATCATCGCTCTGCGCCGTCCCGACGCTGCGGCGAACGTGCAGGTGCACTCAGGAAACGCCGCTCGGCTCCACTAAGAGATCGCCGCAACCCTTGAGGCGAAACGTCGAGCCGCCACTCGCGAGGCCAGTCGATCCAAGGCAGCCCTTAACAATAGTTAACGCTCAGAGCTCCCAGTTCTCAACACAGCCCTCCCAGGCTGGAGTTCTGGAGGTTATTCGCAATGAACAAGAAGCTAAAGAAACTGTCGATTTGGGTCGCCGTTGGGCTGTTGGGAATCGTGGGAGCGGGGGCCGCGTTCGCGGGGCACGCTCACCACGATCCCGCACGGAAATTGGCGTGGGCTGAGGGGGCGCTCACCCGCCACCTCGACCTAGACGAAAGCCAGAAGCAGAAGCTTGGCAAGCTGAAGGAGCGGGCGCTGGCGGCCTACCAAAACCACCACGCTGACCGGAGCTCAAGGCGAGAGCTCGTTGAACGGTTAGTGGTTGATGAGAGACTCGATCGAGCTACGGTCGAGAGCCTAATTCAAGATCATCGCACCCGCTTCGACCAGGAGCTGCCGCCGATCTTGGATGCGCTGGAGGAATTCCACGCCTCGCTCAGCGCCGAGCAAAAACAGGAGGCAGTCGCGCTGATTCGTAAGTTTCAGCGCCGCTGAGCGGCGGGCACTGGGCCTTTGGGGCGGGGGAAGTCGATTCCCTCGCCCACTGTTTTTTGAGGCCAACCGCAGCGCCGATCTAAAGAAGCGCGTCCTCCGGTCGTCCCTGAGGCTGTGGGATCCACACGCCTCGGGTCGAGCAACTCCAAGCTGGCAATGCTGCTCGCCGCGATGCTGTCGATCAGCCTCACGTCGCCCGGCCTCACCGCGGCCCTGGCGGGCTGCATGCCGCCATTTCAGCCTCTTGACGCCCAGACTTGCAACACCCAGTGCCAAGACACCTTCACTGACTGCATGCTCAGCTGCGATGGCAAGCCAGAGTGCCACGCCCAGTGTCGTAGCTCCGTGGACGAGTGCGTCACACGCTGCTCTGCTCCGCCGCCTGCGCCTAGTGGCCCAGCCCCGGCGCCCAGTGGTCGGGCGCCCAGTGGTCGGGCGCCCAGCGGTGGGGCGCCCAGCGGTGGGGCGCCCAGCGGTTAGGCGTCGACTTAGCGCAAACTCACAGCGGAATCAGGGACTTGAGGACGCAGGGAAAGCTGATGTTGACGTCATCGTTGCTGCTTTTCGCGGCCTCGCACGCACTTCCTTGAAGTACGACCGACTGCATTTTTGTCACTGCGTCCTGCGTGAGCGTCCAGCCGTTAGGATCCTCATACGTCAGGGTTTGCGCGCCGAGCTGGACGTTGCCGGTCTTGATGTGGAAGGCGGGTATGGGTATGTCGACCATCAACGGGAACGTGCAGCTGCGCTCCGCGCCGATGACCTCTTTGAAGGCCGCCTCGAGCTGGCTAGCGGTCATGCCGGAGTACGGCTGCGCCGTAGCGTCGCCGCCTTGGCCGCTCACGGCGAGGTCCTTGAGGTGAGCTTGGCTCGCTTCGTCTCCAACGCCGATGACGTAAGTCTTGATGCCCGCAGTGAACGCTGCCTTCACCGCATCGACGCTCATTTGTTTGCTCATCGCCTCGCCTGCGGGGTTGCCATCATTGGCAGCGGCGTCCATACAGTTGTCTGGGTCTCCGTCGGTTGCGAGGATGATCGCCTTGGGGCCAGTACTCGCGAAGGCCTTGAGGGTCTCTGTCACCTTCAGCACGCTTTCGCTTGTCGGGGTCCCGCCCACGTGCGTGAAATTCCCCTGCTCTCCGGGGCGTTTCGGAATGAGTTCGGTCGCGCCGTACTTCGTGGCTATTGCATCAAAGTTGTTCAGGGCGATGGGCTCCTCGACCATCAGCGGGCAGCCGCTTTCGAAGACGGTAGACGGTCCACCAACAGGGTTAACGCTCGTATAGAGCGCTAAGCCGAACTGAACGTCGTCCTGCAGGCTTTTCAGCAGACCGCTGGTCGGGTCGGTGAGGATGCGACGCACGGTCGTCCAGCGGTCCAGCCCGGCCTCGAATGGCTTATCCATACTTCCGGACCGGTCGACGAGCACCAAGACAGTAGGAATCATCTTCTGAAACCCGGAGACCACCTTGATGCACTCGTCAACTGGGGGCTTGATGGGCTCCGGCTCATCGATGACGATAGGCTCGGGTTCGGGACTTGGCCCCACTGTTCCATCGCAGCGACCTTGGGCGCTGCACGGGCCGTCACACTCGTTTCCCGTGGGCGTGCATGTCGCCCCGCAGGTCTTGTTGGTCCGACAGTGCAACCCTCCGGCACATTCGGCGTCCAGGGTGCAAGCCTGACCACACATCCCGGCGAGCTCAGTCGTGCAGGGATCTGCAGGCGCGAGCGGGGGATTCCCACCTGCGCCTAGAGGTTCTGGCGGGTCTCCGATGCTGGCGCTTTGAGCGCACGCACCCACCACAAGGAGGGCGGGGATAGCAGTCAACGAAGTGAACCATCGGCGAAGGGTCATAGCGAAATCCCGGTCAGATTGAGGCTGCGGGCCTCTGTTGCGGAGTCGATTGGCGCCGATGATGTGGGCGCTCTCGGTTCCGCCTGTGCCTAGTGACTGTACTCCACGCGAACATGCCAGGCGCCTATGTGTTGCCGGGCTGTTCTATTTGGGCGTCGCCGACATGGTCGAGAATCTAGTCATGTAGGAAAGTTATCCCCAATGCGTATCAACGCGTCGTCGGTTGAATGACCGCTGAATCATTCTCATTCAGTGCGAATTTGGGGCAGCGCTGCAGGGTTCGCGTGGACATTCGGTCCGGAGGGGTTGGCGAGGCCACTCAAGGTTGGCCGCGTAACGCCTTCGCTGGCGGCGAGGCGAGCGCTTCAGTTCGAACATTGTCCGCGTAGCCGATAAAAAACAGAAGGGCCGCTGCGAGGTTTCACAGCGGCCCTTCTGTTCTCTCGGCGCGGCTCACGGCCACGCTTTGAATCAATGCGAAGCGTGACTCAGGAGAGTCTTACTCTGCTTTGGGACAGTGATGGTTGCAGCCACCCTTGCCCTTGCACTCGTTCATGCCCTGGCAGGTGTTGCCACCTTCTACCTTGCAGCCGCCCTTGCCCTTGCACTCGTTCATGCCCTTGCAGCATGCCTTGTCTTCGGCTGCGCCTTCGGCAGCAGGAGCCGCTTCTGCTTCTTCGGCGGCAGGAGCCGCTTCTGCGCCCTCTGCAGCGGCTTCCGCTGCTGCGCCGTCGGGAGTCTCAGCGGGGGCGGTCGAGCCACCGCAGGCAACTGCCATTAGACCAGCTGCTGCAGCCGCTGCGAAGCTCTTTGCGAATTCGATCTTCATTGGGAACCCTCTTTCGTTTGGTATTTCGTCGGACGGCGCGAGTGCCTTCCAGACCGTGACCGCTTTTTAGTGCAAACCGACCCGCGTGGTCGAGGTTTAGAGCGGTTTTTCTAGAGTGGCCTCTTCATGGACCGTGCGGAATAAATTGGTGGGGGGCGCCGAAACCCGCACGGACCCTCGCGCGTAGCGTTGCGCTGGGCCCCAGTATTCCCACGAGGCTAGCCTTCGTTTCGATAAGTCTGTCTTCCCCTCGCAGTAAGCCTTAGGGGTCTTCCTCGCGACAATCTCTGAGAGGCTTGACGGGTCACGCTGCTCTGCGTACGCCGGCTGCAGATGGTGCGAGGGAAGCAAATTGGGTGGGGCCGGATAGCCCGCTGCGTTCACGCGTTCATTATCGTTTTTTTGACGGTTAATCCCGCTCGCTCGCAGAGCGCTGGAGACGTTGCGACTGCTCGCGAGCAAGCCAAACTGGGGATTGCGAAATACCGCGAGGGTGACTTTGTGGGGGCGCTCGACCGACTGACGCGCGCCCAAGCGCTGTTCGACGCTCCGGTGCACCTGTTGTTTATTGCTCGGAGTCAGCGAGAGCTCGGACAGCTGGTTGAGGCTTCGGAGAGTTATCGAAGCGTTTTGCGCACGGAGCTAGCGCCAGAGGCCCCTGAGCCGTTTAAGCACGCAGTGTTGGACGCCAGAGCCGAGCTCGACGCGCTGGCGCCCCGAGTACCGCGTCTCGTGATCCTCGTCTCGCCCGCAGGCGCGCCTGCGACGTTGGCGCTGGACGACCAGGAGCTCCCCGCGGAGGTCATCGGGATCCAGCGTCCCGTGAATCCCGGACAGCATAAGATACGGGTTAGCGCCGAGGGTTTCGAGCCCGTGGAGCAAACTTTCGAGATCGCTGAGGGGGTAGTCCGTGAGGTTTCGTTCGAACTCCAAGCTTCCACCTCAGACGCGGGTTCGAGAGCCCCAGCGACTGAGCCCAGCCCGGCTAGGGCCGAACCTGCACGGAGCCCCGACACCTTGTCGCTGAAGTCGCCTGTCGCTCTCGTGCTCGGCGCGCGCTTGGGGGTCGCTGCGCCCGTCGGCCAGCTGCCTGGCGAGGTGTTCATAGACACCGGTGAGGCACCAGTGCGTTTCTCCGATTTGGCCGGGGCGGGCGGTGAGTTCGAGCTCCGCGCCGGCGCCAGCATTGTCGACCGGTTTGGGCTGTGGCTCGTTTTTTCTGGGCAGAGCTTCAAAGAGAAAAATGCTGTAGCTGCAGGCAGGGTTGAGCCCGGCTCGCCCAGCTCATCGTCTTGGGGCCTGACAGCTAGCGTCGGCACTCCGCGTGGGGAACTGGGAGGCTATTTCGAGGCCGGGTTCCTGTTAGCACGCTCGTTGACCGTTCCTTTCGCCTACAACGATCTGTTGCCCGGCGAATGCTCGGCCGAGGTCATCCTGTCTGGAAATGGTCTGCGGCTCGGCGGTGGGGTCAATATCCCCCTGTCAGACGTTTTTCACCTCACGCCCTACGGGACGATTGGGTTCGGTGGATTCACCTCGGGCAGGTTGGATGACTCAAGCGGCTGCTATCGGAAAGCGTTTGCCGCGGAGGGGGCGGCAACGGAGCGTCGCATTGGCGATAGCCCAACCAGCGCGAGCGTCAGTCTAGGTGTGGGCCTGGAGTATTTCATCGGGGGCCACTAAGCGGGTTCCGCCGGCGCACCTTGGAAGTTTGGAGCATACGGGCAGCGCACGAGCCGAATTGGCGCCTGGGATAGAGTGGGCTCTAGTGCGCGCAACTCAGGGACGTTTTGCTCGCAGGCCGCTTGTGCAAACTGGCAACGGGTATGAAAACGGCAGCCCGACGGAGGGTTTGCAGGGGAAGGGATGTCGGCGGTGAGTCGGCGTGTCGCTGTGTCACTCGCCCTTGCGTGCCCCTCCGCGCTTCTTATCCGCGGCACCGAGGCGAGCAGCGCACGCGTATAGGGGTGGGCCGGTGATTCGAGCACTGACGCCGTTTCCCCGACCTCCACTAGCTGCCCCAAATACATGACCATCACGCGGTCGGCGAGCTGACGCACGACCGCCAAGTCGTGAGTGATGAACAAGTACGACAGCGCGTACTCGCGTCGCAATTCGCCAAGTAGGTTTAAGATCTGCGCCTGTACCGAGACATCCAGAGCGGATGTGGCTTCATCACAGACCAGAAGGTCCGGAGCGACCGCCAGCGCCCGAGCGATGCACACCCGCTGGCGTTGCCCACCCGACAGCTCGTGTGGGTAACGATTGGCCATTTCTGGGGACAAGCCCACCTGCTCCAGCAGCTCCGAAACACGCGCCCGCTGGGCGCTGCGAGGCAGTGTGGTGTGTATCTGCAGGGGTTCGCCGATGGCGGCGCCCAGCGTCATCCGGGGGTTGAGTGAAGCATCCGGATCTTGAAAGATCATCTGCAGCCGCCGTCGTACGCGGCGCCTACGGTTCGCCGTCGAGCGGTATTCCCTGTGAAGGTCAATCGGCGGTTCGCCATCTCCTCGCAAGAGCACATTGCCACTGTGGATCGGCGCGATGCCCATAATGGCGCGCGCGAGCGTTGACTTTCCGCACCCAGACTCGCCGACGAGCGCGACGGTCTCCCCCGGGAACAGCTCAAGGCTAACCCCGTCAACCGCGCGAACCGCTCGTCCGCCGGGCAGCGCGAAGTGCACGCGAAGGTCCTTCACGCTCAAGAGGGGACTTGCGCCCGCACCCGCGTGACCGCCCAGCGGATTGTCAGCTGCCCGGCTCACTGGACGTCTCCTACTGGTAGCACACAGCGCCGCGCCCGAGTTGTGCCTACCAGAGCGGGCTCGCCAACACGGCACTGCGCGACAGCCAAGCGGCAACGAGGCAAGTAGCTACACGCGGTAAAACCGTCGCCATCTAACCGGGGTGGAAGACCACCGATGCTCTCGAGCTTGGCGGACCGCGTGTCAATTCTGGGGACGCTCCGGAGCAAGTCCAGGGTGTAGGGGTGCTGAGGCTGAGCGAAGAGCGCTTGCGCCGGGGCACTCTCGACTACGCGCCCGGCGTACATGACCAGCACTCGATCACACGTTTCGGAAACCACACCTAGGTCATGAGTGATCAAAATCACGCTCAGCCCCCGCTCCTCACGGAGCTCTAACAACAGGTCCAAGATTTGCGCTTGGGTCGTGACGTCCAGAGCGGTTGTGGGTTCGTCGGCGATCAGTATTTCGGGATCGCACAACAGCGCCATCGCTATCATCACGCGTTGTCGCATCCCACCGCTCAGTTCATGGGGGTAGCTTTTGACTTGGCGTTCGGCATCAGGCAGGCCCACGCGCCTGAGCAGCGCTATGGCGTCTGCGGTCGCCTGCTTGCGCGACTTCCCCAAGTGCAGGATCCCCACCTCAGAGAGCTGATCCGCGACGGTCAAATAGGGATTCAAGCAGGTCATCGGATCCTGAAAGATCATCGCGATGCGATTGCCGCGGATTTTCCGCATCTGCTTTTCGTTCAGCGCCGCAAGGTCTTGACCGTTAAACAAGATGCGGCCGGAATGAATCCGACCGTGCGGCTCAGGAAGTAGACGCATGACGCTCATGCACGAAGCGCTCTTGCCGCAGCCGGACTCTCCGACGATTCCCAAGACCTCTCCACGGTGGAGCTCGAAACTCACGTCGTCCACGGCGCGTACGGTGCTTTCGTCGCTCCGAAACTCTGTACAGAGGTTTGCAACCCTTAGGATAACCTCACCTGAGTTATCACCAGTCATAGGCGAGTCTTCGGATCGAGCGCGTCGCGGAGCCCGTCTCCCAACACGTTGAGGCTCAATAGGCAGGTTCCGAGGAGCATGCTGGGCCAGAAGAGCAGCCACCAGTAGGAGCGGATTGGGTTGACCACCCCGACCCCTTCAGCCACCAGCTGTCCCCACGAGAGTTTCACGCCCAGACCCAGGAATGAGAGAAACGACTCCAAGATGATCACCGCCGGGACTGTCAGTGTCGCGTAGACCAAAACTACGCCCATGATGTTCGGCAAGATGTGAAACATTAAGATCCGAAGGTGACTTGCGCCGAGGAGCTGCGCCGCGAGGACGAACTCTCGCGAGCGCAAGGTGAGGACCTGACCGCGGACCACTCGGGCCATCGTGAGCCACTGCACGAGGCCGAGCGCGATGAACACGGGCAAGGGCTCCCCCCGGGCCTTCTCGGAAAACATCAGCATGATCAGGATGACCAAGAACATGTAGGGGATGCCGTACAAGAAGTCCACGAAGCGCATCATGACGTCGTCCGCGCGTCCGCCGAAGTAGCCCGCGAAGGCACCGAAGAACACGCCAACGAACACGGACGCTAGCGTCGCGGTTAGACCAACGAGTAGCGAGGTTTGTCCGCCAGCGAGGACGCGCGCTGCATAGTCGCGGCCGAGGGAGTCAGTCCCAAACCAGTGGTCGGCGCCAGGCGGCAAGTGTCCGCGTGCCGGGTCGGTGAACTCTGGATCCAAATTGAGGACGAGCGGCAGCAGGAAGCAGCTGAGGGCAATTAAAGTCATCAGCACCCCGCCCGCAATCGCCACGCGGTTCTTGCGCAGCCTACGCCAAGCGTCAAGCCACAGGCTGCGGCCTGAAGTCGAGAGGGTGTCCGCGTTTGTCACAGTTGTTTTCTCACTCTAGGATCCAGCCAGGCGTAAGCCAGGTCGACGAACAGATTGAAGCTGGTGACGAGCAGCGTATAGATGATCGCTGTGCCGAGCACGACTGAGTAGTCGCGGTTGATGGCGCCTTTCACGAACCACTGGCCCATGCCCGGGATGCCGAAGAGCGTCTCCACCACGAAGGAGCCCGTCATGATACCGGCGGCGGCGGGACCCAAGAAAGACACCACCGGCAAGAGGATCCCCTTCAACGCGTGCTTGAGAATGATGGCGTGTCCAGGCAGCCCCTTGGCGCGCGCGGTACGAATGAAGTCCTGTTGCATCACCTCGATCGTGCCGCTCCGCGCGAGGCGCGCGATGTAGGCCGCGTAGGGCAGCGCTAGGGTTAACGCCGGCATTAGCAAGTGGGAGTATCCGCCCCAGCCCGCCACGGGCAGAATGCGCCAGGACAGCGCGAGCACGATCATCAGGCCGGCTCCGATGACGAAGTTGGGTAGAGAGATCCCGACGAGGGCCAGCAACATACTGCCGTGATCGGCTGCGGAGTTGGGCTTGAGCCCCGCGCGAATACCCAGGGCTAAGCCGATCACCACGCTGAGCACGAGCGCCAGTATACCCAGCGCCATGCTGACCGGAAATGCCGGAGCGAGCAGGTCGATGACCGAGCGGCCGCGGACCTTGAGCGAGGGTCCAAGCTCACCGTCGACCACTAGGCGCTCAATGTAGACAGAGAAAAACTCCACCGCGCTCTTCGGGACGCCGTATTGGGCTCGCAACGCTTCCTCGACTTGTGCCGTCGCGGCGCGCTCCTGAGCGAAAGGGTTCCCCGGAGCGTTGTACATGAGCAGGGTGGTGACAAAAATCAGCAAGACCAAGGAGGGCAGCATGAAGGTGATGCGTCTCAGCACCCGGGCGGCGACATAGCGATAGGAGACACCGAGCCCAATCATCGCCACCGTAGCTGCGACCCAAGTGCCCCAGACCGGTCGCAACATGGCGAGCAACAAGGCGCCCAGTAACACTGGACCGAGATACCGCAGCACTCGGTCGGGGATCCAAGCGGTGCCCGCCGCGGTCGCGATTCCAAGCACCAGCGCCGTCGTCTCAAGAATGCCGATAGCGCGCCCGGCCATCCACAGCAGGAGCCCCGCGACGGAGCCTGCCGCGAGTACGACGTGCCAGGTCCGTACGTGATCGAGCCAATGCTGCTTTAGGCCGTCACGTCCACGCGTCGTGTCTTCAGAGGATGCCGCCACCTGCCTCACGTTAAGGCCCCACTTTCTTGAAGATTTCATCAAGCGGATGGTGGTCAGTCACGTTGGCTGCCTTGGAGCCGTCGGGCAGCTCCAGCTGGTTGTAGAAACCGCCCACGTCCTCGCGGACCAAGCCGCTAACGACGTAGAAGTAGACCGGCAAGACAGGGAACTCTTCGTGCACCAAGAGCCGCTCGGCTTCTGAGAGCAGCAGCAATCGCAGCTGGGATAACTTTTCGACCCTTGCCGGGGCTGCCGCGCCTGCCAGCTCAGCGAGCAGCTGGTCGAAGCGTTGTTTGTCGTGGACGGCCTCACGCAGAGGTGCGGGGTTTGCGAGCGCGGTTACTATATTGGCTCCCGCGCGGAGCAGGAGATCATACTTCGGACTCGAGAACCCGGTTTGATTGTTTCCGCCATTCGTGATCCACATATCCAGAAAGGTATTGGGGTCCAGGTAGTCGCCAATCCATGCAGCCCGGGCCATGTCGAAGTCCATGGTTCGCGTGGTCTGAAGAAACGACTGCCACTCCTGGTTGTAAGCTTTGATGCGGATCCCGAGGTTTCGACGCAGCTGATCTGCGACGAACTCGGCGATCTTCTTGTGAGACTGATCGGTGTTGTACAGCAGCCCGATTTCATCGATGCCTGCGCCCCCCGGGTAACCCGCCTCAGCGAGCAGGGCCTGCGCTCGCGGGACATCATACCCGAGCTGCGTCTCAGGTCGCGGATACCCTGGGACCCCCGGCGGTACAAACTGATACGCGGGCAGCTGTCCTAGACGAAGCACTTGACCCACGAGCAACTGGCGGTCGATGGCGAGGTTGATCGCTTGTCGAACTCGGCGATCCTTAAAAGGCGCGCGCTCAGTATTGAAGCGATAGAAGTAGGTGACCCAGCCCGGGTTCTTGTAGAAATCAGGGCGGGTCTTGAGCTCATCGACCAGGTCCTTCGGATACAAGTCGGGGAGCCAATCCACTTCACCCGTCACATACAGGTTCAGCGCAGTCGTGACATTTTCGAGCGCCAGTGCCTCGACGCTCTCCAGCTTCACACGGTCTTTGCCCCAGTAGTCTTCGTTCTTGACGAGCCGAACTCGGTCATTGACGACCCACGATTCGATCCGAAAAGGGCCGTTGCTGACGAGCTTGCCGGGGATGAACCAATCGTTGGCGTTCTCAGCTTTTTCAACCACCCAGCGAGGAACCGGCAGGGCCGTGTAGAAGGCCATGATCTCTAAGAAGTACGCCGTGGGCGCGTTCAGCTGGACCACGAACTCGTGGTCTCCGCGAGCGTACATGCCTTCAGACTTCCCGAAGCGTTCTTTCGCGATCCGAAATGCACGGCTGAGCTGTTCACCGTAGGTCCTGAGCGCTTGAGAGAATGCTGCGCGCTGCGCTGCTGTTGGACCGCTGCTCTTGAGGCCCAGTACCTCGGCTACGATAGCCTGGGGTGCGCCCTTGGCGGCATCATGCACATGGTGCTCAGACAAGAACGTTTGCCACTCGGCCCCGGAGATATCCTTCAGCTTCGCGAGCACTTCAGGCAGCGTGGTGAGCAACGCCAGAGCGCGACCTTCATAAGTGTTGAATGCCTCCGCGTGGCGGATCATGTAGAGGATGTAGGCGTACTCGCATCCGGTGCTCGAGCTGAGCGCGCGCTCGAATGAATAAGCGAAGTCATGAGCCGTGACGGGGGTTCCATCGGTCCAGCGTGCGTTTTTGCGGATATGAAAGACGTACTCTGTTTGGTCTTCAGAGACGTCCCAGCGCTCCGCCATCCCTGGAGCCGGCATCAGGGTCTTGGCGTCGGTCCGAGTGAGTCCTTCGAACACCGCCAGCGCCAGTCGCCCCTCGGGCTGTCCAGTGAGCAAGTGAGGATCGAGACTGGCCGCCTCCGTACCATTCACGAAGCGAAAGTCGGGTCGCCCTTGGGTGCTCGATGAGAAAGATAGGCCGACCAGCGCGAGCGCGAACAGCAGAGCCGCGAGGACACCGATCAGCGTCTTGTACATTAGGGCGGGCCTCCTACTTCGTCGTCATGTGGCTGCGGTGTTACTATCGGCAGGACCCCAAGGTCATCAAACCCGGGTTTCTTGTCGGGTCCGGTGCTGCCCAAGTCGTAGGCGCGCCCGTCGCTTCCGGGGGAGCGGTAGCGCCAAGGTTGTCCCCAGGGGTCGTGCAGCTTGCGCGGATCTAGAATCGGGGGCAGTCGCCAACCCAAGTCGTCTAGACTGCGCGGGAGTGCGCCAGTGTGACTGCGATAACTCTCAAGCTCGGCGCTTAGGCCCGCGAACTGCGCTTCGGCCTGATGCACACTTCGAGAGTGCGAACCCGCGAGATGCACCAAGACGGCGCAGGTGAACATCAGCGCCAGGATCGTGCGACGCTGGGCCGCGCTTGGTAAGTCTGGCCTGAACGGCCAGTAACCTAAGAGCAGTACCAGCGGGGCCGGAGCCCACCACCCAAGCCCGCCCGTGATGAAACCCGCCGCCAACAGAGCGCCGCCGAGCCCCCGTGCGCGCCTTCGCTCTTGCTCAGGACTTGGTGCGGGGTTCTGCGACGCGTGGGCGCTACGACCCGCCTGCCGCCCTTGTGCAAATGAAGCCGGCGCCGAAGTTTGCGCGGCTAGGGCAGCGGGGGGGATCCGATCTGATTCAAGGTTGGCCCCAGCGCTGGACGCGTGGTGAGCGGTGGCCTGCTGTATCCGCCGCTCCACCTCGGCGAGCAGCTGCTCGCGCGTGGGGCTGTCGCCCAGTGCGTCGAGGGCGTCTGCTGTATGAAAACACTTCACCTGGTGCTGTGGAGTCGCGGCGTCTCCGCCGAGCCGTAGCGTGGTGAGCGGAGGCTCCTGCTCACTGCAACGAGCGATGCGGGCTGGGCAGCGCGTGTGAAAGCGGCAGCCTGATGGCGGGTTGATCGGCGTAGGGACATCGCCGAACAGTTCGACCCGCGGTTGACGCTGCCTGGGGTCAGCGACGGGAATCGCCGAAAGCAGCGCTCGCGTGTAGGGATGCAGCGGCGCCTCAAAGAGCTCGTCAGAAGCGCTCAGCTCGACGATCTGTCCGAGGTACATCACCGCGACCCGGTGGGAGATGTGCCGCACGACGCTAAGATCGTGGGCGATGAACAAGTAAGCGAGGTTAAATTCCTCCCGCAGGTCGATCAGGAGGTTCACCACCTGCGCCTGAATAGAGACATCCAGCGCCGAGACCGCTTCGTCACATACGATAAGTTTGGGGTTGAGCGCCAGAGCGCGTGCGATGCCGATGCGTTGGCGCTGGCCCCCTGAGAACTCGTGAGGGTAACGATTGATCCAGGACGTCGGCACGCCGACTCGCGTGAGCAACTCAGCGACCTTGTGCTCTTGCTCTGAGCCGCTGAGCTTTCGATGAACCTGCAGCGCCTCGCCGACGATGTCCAAGACACGCATGCGCGGATTGAGCGAACTGTACGGGTCTTGAAAGATAATCTGCATGTCTTGGCGCTGAGCGCGCATCGCTGCGGGCGTCATCCCGAGCACGTCACGACCCTCGAACCTAACTTCGCCGCTCGTGGGCTCGAGTAGCCTGAGGATCGCGCGCCCCAGTGTGCTTTTTCCGCACCCTGATTCCCCGACGAGGCCCAGCGTCTCGCCGGGCATCAGCTCAAAGCTGACGGATTCAACTGCACGCACCTGACCCGTGACGCGACTCATCAAGCCGCTCGTGACGGGAAAGTACTTGGTCAGGTTCTTGACGGCGAGCAGCGGCGTGTTACCGGCGGGGGGAGTGAGCGCGCTCATGCGTTCCGCTCCTCAGGTGCCGCAAGCAGGTCCCGTTCAGGCTGTTCTTGGGTGACCCAGCAGGCGGCAGTATGCGTGTCTGCTGAACGCGGCGTCCCAGGGGCGGGGCTACGTAACTCAAACAGGGCTTCCGGGGGTTGCTGCGTCCGGCACTTTTCAATACGCAGAGCGCAGCGCGGATGAAACCGACAGCCGCTAGGAAAATTCAGCGCGTCCGGGACGTTGCCCTCGATGGGGCGCAGGCGCTGCTTTCCAACGGTGTGAGGTAGGGAATGAAAGAGCCCGGCGGTGTAGGGGTGTTTCGGGTTCTCAAACAACTCATACACGTTGGCCTGCTCAACGACACGCCCGGCGTACATGACCGCGACGCGGTGGGCAACGCGCGCCACGACGCCAAGATCGTGCGTAATCAAGAGGACACTCATGCCAAGCTCGGACTGGAGCTGCGCGAGAAGCTCGAGAATCTGCGCTTGCACTGTCACATCAAGGGCCGTCGTGGGTTCGTCAGCGATCAGCAGCTTCGGACTGCAAGCGAGCGCCATGGCTATCATCACCCGTTGTCGCATGCCGCCGGACAGCTGGTGCGGGAACTCGTCGACGCGTTGGGCGGCTGCGGGCATACGCACGAGCTCCAGCAACCTTATCGCCTCGGCGCGAGCTTCGTCGTCGTCAAGCCCGCGGTGTAAGCTCAGCGATTCAGTAATTTGCTGACCCACGGTGAATACCGGGTTCAGACTGGTCATCGGCTCTTGAAAGATCATGGCGATGTCGTTGCCGCGGATCTTCCTCATTTCTTCTTGGGTCTTGGTCGTCAGTTCCTGCCCATCGAAGACGATGCTGCCCGCCGTGATCTCTCCGCGCTGGCTCTCGATCAGGCGCAGTATGGCCATCGATGTGACGGACTTTCCGCAGCCGGACTCTCCGACGATGGCTAAGGTCTCGCCGCGCCGAACGGTGTAGCTGACGCCGTCTACGGCGCGTACTGTTCCGGCGTCCGTGCGGAACTGCACGTGCAAGTTGTCGAGTGTTAAAAGGGGGCTTAAGTCGGCGCTCATGATCAGGTCTTGAGTTTGGGGTCGAGGGCATCACGAAGCCCCTCACCGACCAGGTTGAAGATGCTGACCACAAAGAAGATGGCGAAACCCGGCACAAGGATCAGCCAGAGTTTCTCTTGAGTTCGACCCGTGTTCAAAGTCTCGCCCCAGCTGGCGACCGTGAGATCACCAATCCCGAGGAAGGCTAACGCGGATTCGGTCAGGATGGCCGACGCGATGCCAAACGTGGCGCTCACCAAGACAGGGGCAATGGCGTTCGGTAGGATATGCACGAAGATCACCCGCGTCTGGGTGAGGCCGAGCGCGATCGCCGCCTGGGCGTACTCGAGGCTCTTGTGTTTCAGAAACTCCGCGCGGATCAGGCGAGCGACGCCCGTCCAGCTGGTGACGCCAATGATGATCATCACGTGAAAAATGGACCGCTGCTCGATCAGGGCGGCGAGCGTCAGGATCAGGAAGAAGCTAGGAAAGCAGATCATCACCTCGATCATGCGCGAGATCCACATGTCAACCGCGCCCCCAAAGTAACCCGCGAGCGCTCCGAGCACGACTCCGATGCCGACGTAGATGCCGACGGCGATGACCCCAATCGTGAGCGAGATGCGTGTGCCGAACAACATCCTAGCGAAGACATCGCGCCCTTCGGAGTCGGTGCCGAACCAGTGGTCGCCGCTCGGCGCCTCTAAGCCGCGTAGCGGCGCGGTCTGCCGATAGCTATAGGGCCGCATCGGAAACACGGAGTCGACGTCGTGACCCTGCGCTTCCAGCTGCGCCTGCAGCGCGTGATAGTCGGTGACGGTCTCTGTGAAGTACAACGGGTTCTGGATGCTCCCAAGCTGTTCAACCGATGCAGTCAGAAACAGGGCGCAGTGAAAACCCACCAGGGCCCCGAGCACGCGCCAATACCTTCCATGAAAGTGTACGCCAGATTGACGGCGAATCACCCAGTACACGAGCGCGTACAGCGGCAACAGCACCAGCAGCAGATTGAAGAACAGGTCAACTCCGCTCTCGAACAGCAAGCGGTTAAACAGCCCAGAGAAAAATGGAAACTGCGTATTTCCCTGAGCGCGGAAGTAGAGCGGTTGGTTCCCAGACAGCACAGGCGCCAGTATGGCCAGGGCCACAAGAACCCCGATGCACCAGACCCCAAGCACGGCGATGCGGTTCTTTCGAAACCGCTGCCAGACCTGCGCTAGGTACGACGCACGCAAAGTCTGGTCAGGCGCGTCGGGCTCGCTGGAATTGAGCGCAGCAGTCATTGGTAACGGATCCGAGGGTCAACGAGCGCGTAGCTCAAATCTGTGAGTAACAAACCCACCAAGACCAGGATCGTCGAAGAGAGCTGGACAGCCATGATCACGTTATAGTCGCGCTGGTAGATGGCTTCTATGACCCAAAGCCCCATGCCGGGGATCCCAAAGATGTACTCGACGATGACTGACCCACCCAGCACTGCTGGCAGCAGCCCGCCAAGCAGCGTCAAGATTGGCAACAGGCCATTGCGGAGGGCGTGCCGACCGATAACTTCCGATTCGGGTAACCCCTTCGCGCGCGCTGTCCGTACATAGTCGGAGCGGATCACTTCCAGCAAACCGGTGCGCATGTAGCGGCTGAGCGCGGCGAGTGAACCGTACGTCAAACAAAACAGCGGGAGCACCAGGTGCCAAGCGACATCCTTGAGTTTGCCCCAGGTGGTCAGCTGATCGAAATCTTGGGACTGCCAGCCGCCGGTTGGAAACCAGCGGAGCCAGGCGATGTCGGACCCCACGGAAAGGTAGATCAACAGCAAGGTCGCCACGAAGAACGAAGGTAAAGAATAGAGCATGAACAGCCCCACAGTGAGCGCCCGATCCCCTGGTGTGTCCTTCTTTACCGCCGAAAAAATCCCCAGCGGAATCGAGACCAGGTAGGCGAGCAGCAGTGAGACCACCGACAGCGACAGCGAATACTTGAGTTTGCTGAGCAACGTGTCCATCACTGGTTCTCGGCTCACTAAGGACACGCCGAAATCAAGCTTGACGAGGTTCCGCCAATAGCGCGCGAATCGCGTGTCCAGAAAGAACACTCGGACCTTGTCAAGCGAGCTGTATTCGTAGCGCTGGCGCCGCTCACCGTACCAAGCTTGCCACTTGTCTAGGATCGCGCGCTTCTCCGCCTCGGGCGCGTCGAGCGCATACGACATCTCCCGAATTTCGGCGTTCTCACTGTCGATGCGCTGGTTCTTTGCGCGAAGCTCATCACTAGGCGCAGAGTTGAACGGGTCCACCAGAGGCCGCCGTGCATTGAGCTTGAGGAAATAGACCCCAAGATCGCGGATGTGACGCGCTGCCGCGACCTCCGCGCTGTCGCTGGCAGCGGGGCTAGCTTCATTGCCGCTGTTATCGCGTACGGTCTTGTCCGCTTGCCCAATCAGTTCGACCAGGTGGGGAATGCCATATTCGCCGAAGTCCTCCAGCGCTTCACGAGCGGCGATTTGTTCTGCAGCGGTTGCCGGGATCAAGCGCGCGCTGACCTTCAGCAGGTGTTCGAGCTCGGCCGGCTCAAGCGCGAAGCGCGAGTTGAACAATATGGGCTTGTCGAGGCTGAACTGTTCGCGGAAAATCTGGAAAGATTCCTGCGTCGATTGCCCCCGCAAGTCTGAGGCCAGGTCCGTCGACTGTTGCTGTGCGCCAGGGCGTCCTGGGGCTAGGTTAAGCACCAAAAAAACGATCAGTGAAATCCCACAGAACGTGGGCAGCATGATCAACAAGCGACGAAGTATATACGCTTTCATGCATCAATTCGCCGACGAGACCCACCAGGGTTTGCTGTCTTCTATTGGGCGTACCTTGGCGAAGGTCACATTCTTGACCTCCTTCGCCCAACAGTAGGGCATCTGGACCACGCGCAAGAAGCTGTAGGCTTGGGCGTCATAAATCAGGCGGTGTAAACGGCGGAGCATGGTGGTCCGTTTCTCCGGATCGAAGGTGCTGCGGAGCTCCTCAATCAGGGTGTCAGCTTCAGGATTTCGGAAACCGACCCGGTTTGACCCCTTAGGGATGTCCGCCTGCGAAGAGTGCCAGAGCTGATACGGATCGTTGTCCCAGCCCGTCGCCCAGCCCCCGGTGAAAGCATCGAACTTCTTCTCGTCCATGCGCTTCTGCATCAAGCTCCAGTCGGCGGCTTCGATGTTCAATTTTACCCCAATCTTCAGCAAGTCCTCTTTGAAGATATTGCCGAGGGAGGTGTACTCGGGGCGGTTGCCGTAGATCAGGAGGGTAAACTCGAAGGGCGTCTTCTGACCCCCAAGGACCTTGTCGAGCAAACCATCACCGTCCGTGTCCGACCAACCCGCCTCAGAAAGGAGCTTCTTCGCACGGTCCAAATCGAACTCGAGTGGGTCGATGCTCGGGTCCAGCTGTCCCGTTTGGGGGAGCCACGGTCCGGTGGCGACGGTGCCGAGTCCAACAAACACCTCTTGAATCAGCAGTTCACGATTGAGCGCGAGCGTCATCGCGGTCCGCACCTTTGCGTCGCTGAATAGGGGCTTGTCCGCGTTCCAACCCAAGTAGCTGTACGCGGGGTAATCTTGGACTACGCATTCAAGCTTACCGTTGACGAACGGATTGTTCTGCGGGCGGCTTGCTACGGGCTTATCTTTCCAGATCAGGACCTCTTCGCGATACTGTCCAGGCTTGAGTTCTCCGAAGTTGATCTCACCCGACTTGAGCTTCAGGACGGTTTGCTTGGTATCTGTGTAGATAGGGTAGGTCAATCGCTTGAGCGCTGGCTTCTGGCCGAAGTACTCTTCATTTCGGACGAGTGTGATCTTCACCCCCGGTTGATAAGCCTCGAAGCGATACGGGCCAGTCCCCACAATCCCCTTGTTGTTATACCAGTGCTGATTGAGGCGCAGGCCGAGCGTCTCCTTTGGGTACTCCTGACCGCTCTCGTCAAAGGCGTAAAGGAACTTTGGCAGCGGGTTGAGGCCTAGCGTCGCCGACAAGCTCTGGTAGGTCTTGGTTTTCCAGCGAACGACCAGCGTGTAATCGTCGACTGCTCGGTAACTCTCTACGTCCTGGTAATAGCTCTTGGTGAACCCGTTCTGGACTTGGGGGTTTAGGGTCATATCCAAGGCAAAGACGAAGTCGTGAGCCGTGACTTCATGGGCCAGGTTTAGCCAGGCGTATTTTTGACTCGCTAGGTTGACGGCGGAAACCGGGTGCCACTTCACGCCCTGGCGAAGGTAAAACGTGTATTCCTTGTGGTCGTCGGTAATCTCAACGCGCCAGGCGAGTTGACCGAACCACTTGTCGGGGTCCGTCCAGCTATTGCGCGACGCAAGGGAGTCGACGATGTAGTTCGCCAGCTCTGAGACGTCCGCTGAGTTCTCGATCATGAGGTTGAACCCCTTTGGATCTCCCGTTGGCCAATCCTGAGACAACTCACCGTCGGTACTTGCGCCCTCGGGTGGCCACTTCATCTCTTCCTCGGTCACGAAGTTTGGGACCTCAGGATGCAGCAGCTTGACGTTGGGGTACTCCGCTACAGCAGCCACGGG
>JBDKJZ010000016.1:0-24748 GCA_039796375.1 Pseudomonadota bacterium | reverse complement strand
ACTGCGGGGCTACGGACCTTGGGCGGTTGAGCTGAAAGCGACCGGCGCGATGATTGGACACCTCGGGCTCTGGGCACCCGAAGGCTGGCCGGGGGTTGAATTGGGCTGGCGCCTAGCGCGGACCCATTGGGGACAGGGCTTAGCGACCGAAGGCGCGCTAGCCGTGCTGAACTTCGCTTTCTCGCAGCTGAGGCTAGAACGCCTGGTCAGCGTGATTCATCCAGAGAACCGGGCCTCTATCCGGGTCGCAGAAAAAATGGGCATGCGGGTGAGCCATCCGTGGCGGACCAGCGGATTTGACGTCCTGGTCTACGGCCGAGACCGCTGATGACGACCCCATCGGGTGTGATTCGCCCTAGCCCTCGGAGCTCTCGCTCGGGTATACCCAGCGCGGTGGTGCGAGCCGGTGGCTTGCGCAGGGCCCCTTGGCGGAATGGCATACGCAGCGGATTTAAAATCCGCGGACTTCGGTCGTCCCGGTTCGAGTCCGGGAGGGGCTACTCCAGAAACGGTTCGGCGGTCTCGAATCAGTGGATACTGAATTTGAAATTCGTTTTCAGCTGCACTAGATCCGTGTGCAGATGAGCGCCAAGACCCTAGACGAAGTGAGCGTGGGGACCCCCGTCATTATCGAGCGGGTAGGAGGGGACCACGCGTTTAGACGACGGCTGCTGGAACTGGGCTTGTTGCCTGGGACCCGGATCGAAGTGCTGCGTGTAGCTCCGCTAGGCGATCCTCTGGAGCTGTTGTCGCGGGGCACGCGGCTGTCCATTCGGCGCCGGGAAGCTTCGACCATCACGGTTCAGCCCTTGGAGGGTGGTTCGTGACGCAGGCGGTCTTTGGGGAAGAGCGTCCCTCCTTCGCCCAGGTACGCGTCAGTGACGCTGCGGCCGCGCACACGGTCGTTCTGATGGGGAATCCAAACGTCGGTAAGACCACCCTGTTCAACGCTCTCACGGGTGACAGCGCGCGCGTCGGTAACTACCCGGGGATTACAGTGGAGCGCCGCGCGGGCCAATGGCGGCTCCCTACGGGGGACGTCGAGCTAATAGACGTGCCTGGCGCCTATTCCCTCTGCGCTCGCTCGCCGGAGGAACAGGTCGCGCTCGAAGCGGTCCTCGGCCACGGAGACAACCCGCGACCGTCGCTCGCTTTGGTGCTGGTTGACGCCGGCCAGCTCACGCGAAACCTATACCTGGCGCTGCAGCTGGTCGAGTTTCAGGTCCCGATCGTTCTGGTGGTCACGATGCTCGACGAGGTCGCCGACAGACCCCCTTTGCCGGCGTCGATCGGCGCGATTTTTGGAGTCCCGTGCGTTGGAGTCCACGCGCACCGAAAGCTCGGGCTCGCTGAGCTTGGCGAGGTCGTCAGTCAGCAGCTGGGTAAGACTCGCGTCGGAGACGCGCGCCTCAACTACAGTGGCGCGCTCATCACCGATATCGATCGCGTCGCTAGCGCGCTCCCGACCCGTTGGCGACGAAACGTCGAGCACGACCGAGCCCTGGCTGCTTGGGCCTTGCTCAGCTTCGACCCGCAGGACGAGCTCCAGGCTCCACCCGACCTTCGAGCGCGCTGCGAAGAAGTCCGCGCTGACGCCGAGAAAGCCTCCAGAGACATCGATCTCGAGCTCATCGGACCCCGCTATGCGTTTCTCGAAAAACACGTACCATCGGTCTACGAGCAACCGGCTCCAGCGGAAGTCGTTGTGTCGTGGACTGAGCGAATCGACAAAGTCCTGCTGCACCCCGGCCTAGGGTTTTCTGCGTTTCTCCTCGTGATGTTGGCGATCTTTCAGTCGCTATTCTGGCTCGCGGATCCGGCCATCAGCTTGATTGAAACCCTGGTCACGAAAGCGCAGGGACTAGCGGAGCAACAGCTACCCGAAGGCTTGCTCGGTGACCTGGTCGTTCAGGGAGTTCTCGGCGGTGTGGGCAACGTCGTGGTGTTCCTTCCACAAATCCTCATTCTCTTTTTCCTGATCGGAGTGCTCGAAGATAGCGGCTACATGGCCCGGGTCGCATACCTGATGGACCGCGCGTTGCGGGGCGTCGGGTTGCAAGGCAAAGCCTTCGTTCCGATGCTCGGCGGCCTCGCTTGCGCGGTACCCGCCATTCTGGCGACGCGCACAATGGAGCGGCGGCGCGATCGACTGCTGACCATGATGGTGGTCCCGCTGATGTCTTGCTCAGCGCGGCTGCCGGTCTACGCCTTGCTGGTCGGCGCACTGTTCCCTCCGACTGGCGTGTTCGGTGGACTGCCCGTGCAGGGTCTGTTGATGGTGGGAATGTACATGTTCTCGACGCTGACGACGCTTTGCGCTGCGTGGGTCCTGGGTAGGACCGTGATTCGAGGAAGGCACATACCGCTGCTTCTTGAGCTCCCACGCTACAGGTTACCAAGCCTGGGCAACACGGCCCGCATGATGTGGCAACGGGCCAAAGAATTCGTCACAGAAGCCGGTACCGTGATCCTCGCGTTCACGATCGTGATGTGGGTATTGTTGTCTTTTCCGAAACTTGAAACACCTCTGCCCATCTCGGGTGACGCAAACGGGCCCGTCACCGAGCTGCAGGCTGCGTCCGTTCGGGTGTCGCAGGCGCCTTCCCCCATTGAGCACACCTATGGCGGGCAGATAGGCCACGCGCTCGCTCCCGTCATGGCTCCCTTGGGTTTCGACTGGAAACTCACAGTGGGGATCATTGGGGCCTTCTCGGCGCGAGAGGTCTTCGTCTCAACGCTGGGCTTAGTCTTTGGGATCGAGGACGCGGAGGCGGAGGAAGCTAAGCCGCTACGAGACCGCATGCGGGCGGAGACGCGGCCAGACGGCAGCCCGGCGTATCCTCCCTTGGTTGCCTTCTCGCTCATGATCTTTTTCGCCTTGGCGTGTCAGTGCATGAGCACCCTAGCCGTGGTGCACCGCGAGACTCGCTCATGGCGCTGGCCGGCGCTGTTGTTCGTCTACATGACTACACTCGCCTATCTGGCGAGCCTCACGGTGTTTCAGGTAGGGCGTTGGTTGGGCTTTGCTGGCTAGGCTAAGACCGAACTCCAGAACTCGCCGACCGCCGCGCCCTCAGAACGAGCCCTGAAGGTTCACAAACCCGCCCTGCGGGCCGCCAGCAACATCCAAGTTCAAGCCTGGCGAGGACGCTGCGGCTTTATCAGCGTGCGAAGGCCCAGACAAAAAGAACAGCACCGTCCCCACGACAGCACCCGTCGCACCCACCCCCAGGCCAATACTTGCGATCAGCAGCTTCTGATCGATCTCGTCGAGGTAGTCCTGCTTGGTCTGTTCGCTACACATCGAGTTCTTCTTAGCGCACTCTTCGATCGCCTTGTCTTCTTGGCTCCTGCCCAGAAGGCCGAAGACTCCGAACGTGGCGAGGCCAGCGCCGCCGACTCCCCACAAGATGTAAGCGGGCAAGCGCGATCCCCCGGTGGCTGGGCTACTGCTCTCCGCAAGCAAGTCCAGCTTGCGTGGACAGCCGTCGGCTCCGAGTGCGCCGGGCGTGTCTGGGCAGAGGTCTGCCTCGTCATTGACCCCGTCTCCATCCGAATCGACGGAGGTCTCGAACTCCCCCCGAAAGACCCGATTCTTCTCCCCCTGCCGTACGATGATGCTCTTGGTGACTTTCTTGCCGTCGTACTCGAAAGAGACTTCATGCTGGCCCGGATCCATCTCCACAGCCAGCCCTGCGAGGGACTCGGCGACGACCTTGCCATCGACCGTCACGCGGACGGCCGTAAGGTCTTCTCCAGCGGAATCAATGGCTGAAAAAATAGTGCTGGGGACTTCGCGCTTGATCTCGGATAACCACTGCCCGCAGTCGACCTTCACAAACTCAGGACAGCTGTCTTTGACGCAGACCGTGAGCTGATCTAGGGCCTTCAGCAATTGGCCCGAGTTGCGAGCCACCTGAGCTTGCTCATAGGTGTCCACGCACGCCTGGACGTCCTGAGCAAGCGCGTCGCTAGGGGACAAGATATGGGTCCCAGCGAGCGCCGCCGCTGCAGTCAACCAAGCCCGAGCCGGGGCACCGCAACGATGGAACGAAAAAGGAGTGGGTCTTGCGATCAGCATAACTTAGGTCAAAGAGCAGTCAGTGGTCCAGCGGGTCGGCGGCCCTCTTCGAACAGTATCAGGGATTCTGACTGACGCCCAAGATTACCATCACTGGCCTCGCGCGGCGGGCCGACGCTGCTTCCGGTCTGGTCCTGACGACCCTGCTAACCGCTCTCCTGTATAGCGCGGTGCCTGGGATGGGGATGGGGAGAGCTGCCCCACACCCAAAAGGCGACTAAAGGCACTGCGGCTTGGGTTTCTTGATCCCGTCTTGGGTGAAGTAAAATGGAGGGTTGCAGTTGGGGGCGGGCTGCGGCGGCTTGGCGGTTGGAAGTGTCCCGCCGACAGGACCGGGCCCGCGGGTGGGCGGGAGCGCCGGCGGCTGGTGGACCGCGGTTGGAGGCGGTGGTGCGGGTACCTCGGGCTCGATCTGTGGAAGCTCCGCCGTGACCTCAGGGCGCACTTCCTGCACGACAGCGGTCTGTTCAGAGGCGGGGGCCACCGGCGCGGCAGGCACCACCCCTGGTTCGGAGAGGTCCATACCGATCACGGCTCCCCCGGCAGCGCCCAAGGCAATCAGGGCGAACGTCACCCACAAGCGTTTGGCCTTCCCCTCCTGCTGTACGTCGGTGTCGATCGGCGGGGCAACCCCACTCGTCCGATCGCCGGACGACGGCTCATGGTCCTCGCGGTCATCGCGACGCACAGCCGCCACGCCGGAAGAGAGTTCTTCGAGTTCTTCGAGCCTATGGCCTTCGACTTCAGCAACGAGCGCCGCGCGCTTTGCCAGCTCCTCACCGCCGTATTCCCGCACCCACTCGCCGACGGAGTGGCTCGTCGCAAGCGGTGCCGCTTGCTCAAGCGCGATCGCAAACTCGCGCGCAGTTTGAAAGCGGGCGTCGGGATCCCGCTCAAGCGCCTTCATCACGGCATCACTGACCGCGTCAGGCAGCCCTGGAACGACCGTTCCCGGCGAAGGGATATCGGAGGTGAGCACCTTGGTGAGAATTTCTCCCGCGTCCGCTCCTGAAAACAGTCGCTTGCCGGCCAGCGCCTCCCAGAGCACAACGCCGCAGGCAAAGATGTCGGAGCGACGATCGATGTCCTTGCCGTTCAGCTGCTCAGGCGACATGTAGCTGAGCTTGCCCTTCATCTGGCCGTCCTTAGTGGCCCCGGAACGCAAAGCGGCCTTAGCCACACCGAAGTCCAAGACGCGAGCACCACCGTCGATTCCGACCAACACGTTCTGCGGCGAGATGTCCCGATGGACGATGTTCAACGGTTCCCGAGTTTCACTCTTTGCCTCGTGCGCGGCATGAAGCCCGTGCAGCATGCCGCTCATCACTCCGAGGACCACGTTCGGCGGGATACGCTCCCCTCGCTTCGCGGCGTTTCTCACAAGTTTGCTGAGCGCCTCGCCCGGAACGTACTCCATGACGAGGAATAGCTCTTCAGTCGTCTTGACCACGTCGAGCGTCGAGACGACATTCGGGTGCTGAATGCGGGACGCGAGGCGCGCTTCATCGACGAACATCGAGGTGAATTCTTCGTCTTTGGCATACTGTGGGTGCAGGCGCTTGACGGCGACTGTCCGGGAAAACCCGACTTGACCCAGTAAGCGCCCGAGATGCACCGTCGCCATGCCCCCGGCGGCAATTTCGCTGAATAACGCGTACCGCCCCACGATTCGGGGAGTCGCACTGCGCTCGACGCTTATTTCAGGCATTCTTGACGCCACGGCCACCCTCAAACCCGGTCCAACTGTTCGGAGCCCACAATCGCCCTCCAACCTATCAGACGACGTGTTCGGTAGGTATCTGGTTCATGGCTGAAAGAAGAAATATTTTCCCTACTGGGCTCGCGTGAATTTTTCTCCAGCCCTTGTCGGCCTTAAGGCGGCCCAGTTGGGATCATCTGGGGGCTGGTCGAGCGAAACTGATGGGCAAAATGGGCTGCGAGTCGCGCCCCGCAGTGCTTTTTGGCGCGCACTGGACTAGAAGGGGACAGAAGTGAAACCCGCTCGGACTCCGCCCCTTCCTGCCCCTCGCGTGCTCTTGGGAGTCACGGGTAGTATAGCCGCCTACAAGGCCGTACTGCTCGCTCGGATGCTGCTCGAGCGGGGAGCTCGAGTGCAAGTCGTCATGACTCCCGCCGCCCAGCGTTTCATCGGTAAGGCCACCTTCTCGGGGCTCACCGGTCAACCTGTCCAGGACGACCTGTTCGGCGGGTCCGGCGAACCCCATGTGAGCCTTGCGGCTTCCCACGACTGCTTGATCGTAGCACCAGCGACCGCGGACTTCGTTGCGCGCGCCGCTCAAGGTCGCGCGAGCGACTTGCTCGGCGCCCTCTGGCTTTGTTTCCGAGGGCCCAAATTTGTCGCGCCCGCTATGCACCCACAAATGTGGAACCACCAGGCCACCCAGCGCAACATCGAGCAACTTCGGGCCGACGGGACACACATCTTGGGGCCCGCTTACGGCGTGGTGGCCTCCGGGGACAGCGGCGTCGGTCGGATGGTCGAGCCGGCTGAAATCCTCGAAGGGCTATCGCGGGAGTTTGACCGAAAGCGCGATCTGGTCGGACAGCGCGTCGTGGTCAGCGCGGGCCCGACGGTCGAAGATCTCGACCCAGTGCGTTTCCTGAGCAACCGTTCCTCTGGAAAAATGGGGTTCGCGCTCGCTGCTGCCGCTGCCGCGAGAGGCGCGACGGTGGACCTTGTCGCAGGCCCGGTTTCCCTCCCCACGCCTCAGGGCGTTCAGCGCCACGATGTTCGGAGCGCGCTTGAGATGCTGCAGAAGCTTCGGGCCCTCCTCGCTGACCCTTGCGCCGCGTTGTTCATGGCGGCCGCCGTGGGCGACTACCGCGCAGAGGCGCCCCAGACAAAAAAAATAAAACGCGATGGCGCGATGGCGCTAAAGCTGGCTGAGAACCCGGACCTGATCGCGACTATCGCGGCGGAACTCCGTCGGAATCCCCCCGCTGAGGCTGCGGGGAAGTCAGGGTCGCCGTTGCTGGTTGCGTTCGCCCTGGAGACTGGCACGGACGCCGAAGTCGTTAGGGCGGCGACTCAGAAACGCGCAAAGAAAGGCGTTGACTATGTCGTCGCCAATAGCGTCGCTGAAGCCCTGGGCGGCGACGATAATCGAGTGACGCTGGTTGGCCCGGCTCACCCCGAGCCGTGGCCCACGCTGACCAAACGCCAGGTGGCTGACCGCCTTCTAACCGCCCTACTAGTCCCAGTCCAGGGCGCACAAGTGCTCCACGGGGAGTGCCCGCTTTGACACGATGGCTTCCCCCCCTCGCCGCCGTCCTCCTGGTTGGAGCCGGCTCTGGGTTTTCGCTCCGCCCCGCCGTCGCGGAGACGCTCTGGATGTGGTTCGGGCTGCTCGCTCCCTACACGCTGCTCACGGTCGCAGCGGTTCACCAGCTCCGCCGGAGCGGGCGCTTCCGTGAACTGCTGCGGCTGCGCTCGGGCGATATCTCTCTCGGGATCGTCGTCGGCTTGGTCATGGTGGCCGCAGGCATGCTGGCCCTTCGGCAAGGTTTCCCGTTGGGGTCCCCACAGCAAGAGTGGCTGTTCACAATTTACGCCCAAGTGGGCAATCCCAATCTGATGCCCGCAGTCTTGATGTTGCCCCTGCTCGCATGCTGCGAGGAGCTCGTCTGGCGCGGCTGGGTGGGCGAGTCGCTCGCAGCTCAAGTGGGCCAGCGGGCAGCATTGCCGCTCACTGCCTTCCTCTACGCACTGGCTCATGCGCCCACAGCGTTCACCTTGAGTAGCTCAATCGCGGGTCCAAACCCGCTCGTGCTGCTCGCCGCGCTCGGAGCCGGCCTGTGTTGGGCATTCGCCGCCCGTGCCTGGGGTCGACTAATCCCGGTGATCGTCTCCCACGCGGTCTTCACTTACTTCCTGGCTTCACCGCCCCCGCCCTGGTTGCCCTAAGAGCGGGCTGCCAGCACAGATGCCGTTCGGTCAACCGAGCTCGGCGATGCGGTCCATCTCATCGTCGGGGACATCGAAGTCCGCGTAGACACTAGACACGTCATCGTGCTCATCGAGCGCGTCCACTAGGTTCAAGCAGACCTCGGCGTCGCGGCCGCGGACCGCCTTCTTGTTGGTGGGGACGTACGCAATTTTGCTGCTCCTAGGCTCGATTTTTCCTGCCTCGAGCGCTTCGCAAATCGCGTTGTAAGCTTCGATCGCCGTGTACACCATCCAGCAATCGCCGGCGTCTTCGTAGTCCTCGGCACCTGCTTCGACAGCGGTCTCCATCAGCCGTTCCTCGGTTACGGCTCTATCGATCTCCAACACACCCCTACGCTCGAAAGCCCACGCAGCAGAGCCGGCGCCAGCAAGAACTCCGTTGTTCCTCTCGAAGATCTTTCGGAGCTCGGCAGCGCTGCGATTGCGATTGTCCGTAGTACCCTCGACCAAAAACAGCGTCCCCCCAGGACCAGTACCCTCATACAAGACCTCCTCATAGGAGGCTCCGTCCAGCTCGCCGGTCCCGCGCTTCAGCGCGCGCTGAATTGTGTCATTGGGCATCTGGTTGCCACGCGCGTCAGTCATCGCTTTGCGCAACCGAGCGTTGGCGTCTGGATCTCCCCCGCCCATCCGCGAGGCGATCACGATCTCGCGAATCAGCTTGGTGAACAGTTTACCTCTGGCCGCGTCATTCGCGCCCTTCTTGCGCTTGATCGTTGCCCATTTAGAATGGCCGCTCATAACTCCCTCGGTCTCTGTTGCCCGTGTGGAAGCGCAGGTAGCATACCCGGCGGGCATACAGGCACCCCCAATACTCGCTGAACACCCTGTCCCCCGGCTGCATGGCCGCCAGGAACCTCCTGGTACCGACCGGGTGCTGGGGTGCGAGCGATTAGCGTGAGGGGTTCAGCGACCAAGCGCTTCCAGCGGGTGCATCAGCACGGCCCCGGGTTTGCGGTGAGCGCAACTGCGCCGGCGCCGGTTTCGCGTGCGCTCCTGCGACGGCAACGCGGCTTCGCGGTGAAGCGTGGCGACCACAGGGGTCCACGCCCCAGTTGCCATGCGTTCTTCGAGACCCAATGCCCACGGGAATGCGCTGCTGCAGGAGCCTCCGATGTGCCGAGACTGAACAACACCCACTTACATGTTGGGGAGTTCCGTCCCCCAACTGAGGTTGTGCGATAGCCGCCCGCGGTTCACGGATGGGAGCGTCAATCGGACTCGAAAGTCATGCTAGCGACGACTCCAAACCCGCTGAGAAGCCTAGTCCGAAGCGGCAGGGTTTTTGCTTGCGCTTTGTTCGTGCCTGAACAAAGTTGCCAGCTGGGATGGCGTCGTGAGGAAACTCGACTTCACTGCTGCGCTGGTGGCGCTCGCAGCGCAAGGGTGCCTAGACGCGGCGCCCAGCTACGACGAGCCGCAGCGAACCCCACCGTTTATCATCAAGAGTCAGGTGATCCCGGCGCTCAACGCCGTGGTCAAGCTGGCGCCCGGTGAATCGATGGATATCTCCGTGCCCTTTCGGTCAGAAGATCTTGGAGCGAACGTGCTTGCCGTCGCGTATTTGGACGTGCGACCCGGGAAGCCCACCACCGCCGTCTACCTTTGGGAATCGCCCGCTTCAACTTTCGACGACCTGTCTCGCACGGTTAGAGGGCCCGTCTCCAATATCGGCGCGGCGGGTTGCCATACCGTGACGCTCGTGGTGTCCCATGACTTCAATGTTCGCCCAGATCGCGTCGTAGACGAATCGCGGGCTGACAGAATAGTTTGGTGGGTCGACGTGAAGGATCCTCAAGGTGAACGTACCTTGCTGGATGACTGCATCACCGAAGGCGTCGAGCAGCCATGACCCGTCCCCGGGTCACTCGGCTGCATGGGCAAGCGTGCACATTGTCTCTCGCCGTCTCGTTGTTGGGTATCGGCGCGTCGGGTTGTCAGGACATCGGCCCCCCGGTCACCGAAGTCACCGCTGTGGCAAAGAACGAATGTGAGTCAGCTCGGGACTGTGGCGGAGGACTGTGCGACGAGGTCCTCAAGCTCTGCATCGCTCAGTCGACCGAGGTCTCGAACTTACTGATCGAAATTGTCCCCCAGTCCACTGAGCAACTTTTCGGCGGGTACCGCTTCTTTCGGACGATTCATGGCCTCAGTGAAACACAGGGTTCGCCGTTGTTGCTCGTGCCCCCTCCGCGCGTCGAAGGCAACGTCACTCTGGCGATCAACACGGCCGCGGGCTGCAAGAACAACCCGCGTCCTGTTCGGATCAGCTTTATCCCGCTTGAAGGCCGCCTGGGACTGGACACCCTCAGCTACTCCGTGACCAGCGTCGCAACGTTCAACGATGCCAAGGAAGAGTTTGAACATACGTATTCGCTGAGCGGGTTACCTATCGGGACCTACGACGTCTATTGGGAAGACGCGCAGGTCAGCGATGATCCGCCGCCTCCATTGTGTGAAGTCGTGCCGCGCCTAGAGCGAGCAGTCACAATCGAACGGGTCGACGGTCGGGTCCCGCAGCTAGACTTGAATAGCTCCCCGATCCGTCCGCTCAAGGTGCTCGTGCCGTGGGGGGAAGACCTGGAAGGATGGTCGGTAGACGTCATTCATCCGTTGACCGGCGAGCGCTTGAGTACTCGCGCCCGCTTGTCGGCGGAGCGTCTGGTGAGAGACGAAGGTTCGGACGAGCCTCAGGCCATCGCCGAGTTGCTACTAGGTCAGGTAGTCGGTCAGGACTACGCCGAGACGGTGACCCAGAAAGGGGTCTTGCGCTTGACTCCACCGCCGGAGCTAGAGCGTCCGACTATCCACGTGGGATTGGAGGGCCTAGAGGTCTTCTCGGTCGGTACGGTCCCCGTCCCTCGCCTGAAGCCGTTCGAGGCAACCGTGAGGTTCCAGGCTTGGGTTTGGCAAGAGGGAAACCCTGACAAGCCGGTGACAGGCGCCGTGACCTTCGACGCGGTGACCCTTGCCGACGTCCCTGCAGGCGTTTCAGCGAGGCTGACCCAACGCTCGTCGATCGGGGAAGATGGTCAAGTCACGGCTCGGCTACCGCCTGGAACCTACACGGCCCGTGTCACCCCTGACGCACACCTCGGACTGTCGGCCTACAACACCAGCGTCGAGGTGTTTCAGCCGATCGTCACTGAAGCCGGCTCGCAGCCAGCAACTTCCGGTAGAACTCAGGCCGGCCAAGTCATCTCGGTTCCGCGCGGTGCCGCGGTCTCCGGTCACATCACCCTGCCTACGTCGTCGCCGCCAAACGGAACCAGTGTTGAAATGACTGGCCTGCGGAACAACGGCTGGGACACGCCGATCGGCGCGTCGGCATTCTCACCCCGTACGGTTGTTGCGCTCGTCGAGGCTTCCAAGAGGTTCACGCTGGAAGCCACCGACTGCGGAACGTGCGACGGGGAAAACGCCGTCCTTTTTGATCTGAAAGTGACTCCACCCCCTGACAGCGGCTTCCCGTGGTTGGTCGTCCCTGACGTCCCGATATCGAGCTCGCTCGATCTGGGTAGCCTGCACGTCGGACTTCCCCAGGTCTACGAGCGGACCCTGCAGTTCTCCATTTCGGCGAGCACACCTGTGCCGCTGGCTTTCCCCAATGCGCTCATTCGAGCCTACGTGTTTCTCGACGCTGACAACCGATTGGTCGTCGACCCCAGCGTCCCCGCGTGCTCCGAGCTGTTGAAGCAGCCGCGCGCCGCAAATGACCCGCCTCGAACGTCGCAAGACTGCGTCCAGCGGGCTCTCCAAGTCGCTGAGGCTAGGTCCGGCGAACAGGGCCTGTTTCGGTTGTTCTTGCCCAGAGCGCTCGGTAGGCGCAGGTAGCCTCTGGGCCCATAACATGGTCACTCCGCCGTCTTTGCAGCCGCAGCGGCATCTAGCTGAATGAAAAAATAGCCACGCCACGCGAAAAGGCGCTAGGCTTCTCCGGGTGAAGAGTCCCGAGCGAATGCCGAAAGCGCCCGCGGAAACCGAGCTGCAGGGCGCACTGCACGAAATATCCAATGCCCTAACCGTCGTGCTGGGCTGGCTGGAGGATGCGCGCGTTCAAATCCCGGCTGGACCAGGGTTGAAAGCGGTTGAAGTGGCCCTAGCGCATGCGCGACGAGGACACACGATCGCTAGACGCGCCATTGGTGCTCGCGTGGACAGCGACTCGAGCGTACGGAGCGCCCTGAGCGTCGCCGCCGACGCCGCTACGGCAACTTTTCGCGAGGCTGAGCATCGGGGCACCAAGATTCGGCTGTCCGACGCGGAATCGGACGCGATGGTCGAAGGCTCCGATGACATTTTGCAAATCTTGGTGAATTTGCTGCTGAACGCGCTGTCCTTTTCCCCCAAGGGAAGCGAGGTGCGAATGGACGTCGCCACCGTACAAGCTCATGTCTTGTTCACCGTAGCCGACCAGGGCCCCGGTGTTGGAGTGGAATCCCGCGCTAAGCTGTTCCTTCGGGGTAACTCCATGCGCCCCGGAGGTGCCGGCGTGGGACTTGCTCACTCCCGTGAGTTAGCTGCCAAGCACGGGGCGTCGCTCAGCTTGCTGAATGGTGACGCCGGGGCTGCCTTTGAGCTGCGCTGGCCGATCAGCGACGCCCCATCACAGACCGTTCAACTAGCCCCGCGCTCGCAGAGTCTCTCGGGGATGAGACTGATCGTTTTGGAGGACGACACCGCGGTGATGGAGATGGTGCAGTTCGGCCTCGAAGCCTATGGGGCGATCGTCGATGCCGCCACCAACGTCGCTCAGCTCACCGAGCTGTCGAACAATGGCGAGACCTACGACGCTGCGCTGGTGGACTTCTCACCGATCCAGTTCGACGCACCTCGCGTCCTCGGGGACCTACAAGCCAAGAAGGCCGGAGTACCAATTATTCTGATCAGCGGCAGTGCGATCGCGCCGGATGAGGTACTCCCGCTCGCCGCGTGGGTCCAGAAACCGTTCGAACTCGGCGAGTTGGTCAGGGCGCTGAACGACCTGCGGAGCTAGGCAGCCCGGAACGGCGTCATCGCGGGCATCGCACCCAGCTCACGAAGCAGCCGCCGTTTCATTTTATCGGCGTTCGAACGGCGCCGAAAACGCGACAGGATCCCTAAGCCGTGCCTCGGCCGAGCGGCCCGCTCAACTCCCCTCTTGACACCTCCAGCGATCCGCCTAATTTCCCACCCCGCCCTCGGAAGAGGGCATTTTTTGAATGAATCTGCGAAGGTGGCGGAATGGCAGACGCGCCAGCTTGAGGTGCTGGTGGGGTAACTCCCGTGAAGGTTCGAGTCCTTTTCTTCGCACAGCTAAGAGCCAACATGGAAGCCAGGTCTTGTGCCTGGCTTTGCTGTTTTGTGCGGCGGGTGCCGCCTCCAGCCCGGCGGACCGCTGGGTCTAGTCAGTGGCACCTGGCGGCGCTTCGGCTCGCTCGGCAGGTCGCCGCCGCGCGACGATGACAAGGGCATCGAGTTCATAAATTGCGACGCGACTATCCCCCCAGGACAGGTAGGGCGCGCGGGCGAGGCTCTCCACGATGAAGCCCGCCGGTTCTAGAACCGAGTCACAAACGCGGCGGGCCGCTACCTCGAACTCAAGCGTATCGGTCAGAGGCAACGGGCGAATCGGTGATGGCGTCGATCGACCCGAGAAGAAGAAGGGCCGGTACGGAACTACCAAGGCCAAGATTAGGCGCCCACGCGGCGTGAGCGCCTTCCGCACGGAAGCAAGCAGGCTCAGCGGAGAAGCACAGCGATCGAGCACGTTGAGCAGAGATATCGCATCGTAGGGAGCCCCTGGGATCGGATGATGGGTCACGTCCAGCAGATAGCTCGCAAACCCGCGTGCTCTCAGGCGACGAACCATCGGCGCCGAGGTCTCCGTTGCTGTCACCTCACTGAAGCACTGAGCGAGCGCGTGAGTAACCAGACCGTCGCCGGCGCCCACGTCCAGTAACCGAGGCGCCTCTTCCGCGCCCAGCAAACGCTGCCACTGAGCCGCGCTCAAGAGGTGCATAGAATACATGCCGAGCACCCCGTTGACGTCGAAGTCAGAAAAAAACTGTCGGAGAACTCGGTGTGCGAGAGTCTTCACAGCGCTATGCCGCCGAACCGAAGCCCGGCTGACAAACTCTGCGCAAGCTTCGTCGGGGGGCAGCACCACGAATCTCTCAGCGAGCCTCTCCCCGAGGAGGCGCACGTCGCAGTCGTGGCGCAAGAGAAGTTCAGGCGTGGACGCCATAGGGCGCTGACTGTGACGAAGCCGCGACAGGGACGGCAGACTCGGCTCCCTCGAAGGGGACCACAGCCGCACTCCGCTGCACGACAGGCACGGGAGACCTCATCCTCACACTTCCAGCAGCTGCCGCAGCGTATTCGACTGCGCGCGCGGCGGACGCCAACGGGCTTCAGCGTACTCGAGGCTCGTCGCGAAACGAACGAGATCCGCAACGTGCTCGTTCCGCGCACATAAAATGCTCAGTCCGTCGGGGCGAGTGAGCACGCTCACGTCCTCGCGGTCCTCTTCGCACACCTGCCGCACCGCGACCCCAATATCGCCTGAGACGAAGAGTCCGGCCCTACGTAGAGCGCGATTAGTCCCCACCAATGCCACCGAATACGACATCTGCTCGGGAGCCTCGCAGAGCTCCTGCATTCGGCGCTGCGCCCGGGGGGAGAGGCTCTCCCAAAGACTCTCAGCAAACTGGGCGATCTGAGCCACGTCCCCTTCGAGGCGACGAGGTGGACCGAACGCAGCGAGCACCGCGTCGAGCACCGTCGTCAACTCAATTTCACTTAGGCCATACATCAGGGCGTACTCTGGGCGAGTTGCGAGCAACATAGCCCCGAAGTGATAGCGGAACTCGGGCGACTCGGGTTGGGCGTCGCCATCGACTAGGAGCTCAACGGGGCTCTGGAGCCGAACACGAAAACTGACAGCCGCCCCACCAGCGCGGTGACGCACCGCTGTCCGCGTGGCACCCAGCAGATGAGCGGCAGCAGCCACCAGCTGGCTGAAAGGATTCGTCTCCGCGGCGGCCACGCGCTTGTAGTCCGGCAGCTGACTACTCCGCGGGCGAAACAGGTGCGTCGCCTCTTGCCAGATCAACGCCAGCGCCTCCAGCGCGGGCACTGGCTGGGGCGACAATAACCGCAGCAGCGCAGTGTTGTCTTCCTGCTGGTACGTGAGCCCTGGAGCGGCCGGCGCTTCACCAGGTGACCGGAAGCTCATACAGGTGTGGCGCAGGCAGGTGGCGTAAACCAGGTCACTGTCACTGACACTGGCCTCGTACAGCTTCTGCAGAACTACGAGGTTCCCGGGCTGTTGCGCCGCGCAGAGCCTATAGACCCCGACAAGCTCATGTACCCGCGTCGCGTCCGCTTCGAGGGCAGCGGCAAGACTCAACCCGGCCTCAGTCTCGCCTGCGCGCAACCGCCGCCACAACCCACTCTCGGCAGTCGACCCTGGTGCCAAGGGCGACCGCAGTGGTTCCGCCTCGCGCGGAGGAGGAGGAGACGAGCGGCGCGTGCTGCGAAAGCGCCGCTGCGACTGCGCAGCAACGCCGTCCATCGGTGTCGGCTTAGAGTCGCGCTCGAGCACGCCGCCTGGAGGGAGTTCCTGAACTCGTAAGGCGCCTAGACCCGGATTCGTGGGTAAATGCTGGAGCGACTGAACGCGCTGTACCGCAGGTGTTTCGGGGGGTTCACACACCTCGGTCTCCCAGTGCTTCAGGCTAGTCGCCCGAACGCTCTTCCGCCCAAGACTGTGCACGATAGGCTGGGAATGTTCCCACAGCTGTCCCTCCGCCGCCGATGGTGGGGTCTCCCCGTCCGCCCTCGGGCGCTCGGCGACAGCAAGATGCTCACCCGGACTAAGAACACCCGCCGCCCGCTGGAAGTCCGATTCGAGCTGACCTTGAGCCTCCCCCGAGGCCCAAGTCTTCGCGAGTGTGCGGGGATCTTGCATAACCGTGACTTCTGGGGGGCGTTCAGAAGGCAGGTCTCCGACGAATACGGGCTGAGTCGCCTTCCACTCTCCGTGGCGCCCCCCGGGGGCTTCACGTCGGCTTCGGTTTGGGTGAACAAGTGGAACCGGCTCGGTCTGCTCAGGTTCTGTCTCGCCCTTCAGCTCCGCGTCGGTCGTGAGTTCGTGGGACACTGTTCGTTCGGTGTCCGGACGCGATGTGACCCGGTCACCCCCCAACGAAATCGTCTGTAGGCTCGGCGTCGGCCGCTCTGACGAGCCTAGGGGACTGAGAGTAGCGCCTGTCGACTGAGCGCTTCGAGGACTCTTAGAGAGAGTGGTGTACGCCGGCTCAATCTTTCGCCGAGCCACACGCTGCGTCTTGAGTTCAAGTAACAACTCGGCAATCTCGCCCCGCGCGCCAGTGGCGCGATTGTCTCCTTCGACGGCGAAGTGCAGTGCCCGTTCAAGATCACCGACTTGCTGCGCGTAGCGGGCGGCGAACAGCGCAACCTCAGCGGGGTCCCGGAACCCCTGAAGGTCTCCGCAAAAGGCTCTATCATAGTAGTCCAGCGCCTCATCACTCCTGCCAGTACTGCTGAACCGCTCGGCGAGCCCCAGCGCGATCAACGGCCGGGCCCCGACCCGACGCTCCGCATCCTGGAGTTCGCTTATGCCGGCGCCGGAGCCGACGCGGCGGTCCAGCGCCTCAGCGAGCAGAAATGCGCGTAGTTCGATTAGCTCCGGCTCTTGGATGCTGCTCATCGAACGGAGTTCGCTAATGGTCGCAAGCGCCACATCTGGAGACCCTGGACCTCGGCGCCGGTATTCGAGGGCATTGCAGAAGAGCTGGACCGCGGCGTCGCCTGGTGCAACCCGAAACGCACGTTGCGCGCGTGCGAGGGCCAAGTCGAGATCGCCAGCCGTCAACGCCAGCTCCGCCGCCTCCCGCAAGATCCCGGCGCGCTCGATCGGATCCCCCATCGACACGGCAGCCAGTTCGTCAAGCGCCGCCCCGAGCTCACGGTGCTCGCAGCGCACGCGAGCGAGTTCAACCCTCAAAGCCGCCAGCTGCTCCGTGTTCGGGTAGACACCTTTGAGCGACAACAGGCGTTGAGCCGCCCCGGAGTCCCCGGCGTCCAGGTAACTCCGACACGCCAGCTCAGCGAAATGAGCGGCGCTTGAAGGATCCCGAGTCGCGCGGGAAGCGCGGCGAAACGCCTCCGCCGCCTCAGGTAGTCTCTCCACCCCACGCAGCGCGTTGGCAAGCGCTCCAAGCAGCCGCGGCTCCTCCGGAAAGAACTCGGCCCCGCGCTGCAGCACAGCGATGGCCTCGCCTGGGTTTCTCATGCGCTCTCCGAATACTTCGGCCAACCGAAGGTACTTTTCGGGACGCGGCGCTTCGCTCGCCAGGTCGCGGGTAAGCAGGTCTGCTAGCTGCCGCCAGTCCTGACGCTGCTCAGCGTCGTTCAGGATAAACTGGCGCGCCTCCGGATCCCCCGGCTCGACCTCCAGCACGCGCTCATAACAATCCACGGCTTGCCCAGCTGAACCCATTCGTTGGTGTAGCTCCGCAGTGCGACGCCACAGCGCCGGCTTCAGCGCTTCAGGAGACAACATTTCGAGCTTGATGAGCAGGCTCAGCTCACGTGAGACATCGCCGCCCCGGGCCGCCAGGTCGGCGGCTCGTTCGTAGTCCGAAGCGGTCAAGCCATCCCAACGCTCGGCCATCAAGAGAACATCAAGCGCTGCGGTGTACGCGTCCCGCTCCACCAGTAGGGTCGCCAACTCTCGCGCGACTTCGGTGCGCTGGTCGTAGCTAAGGCGTGGCGATTCCAGCGTCTTCAACATCAGCTCCTCAAGCAAGGAGGTCTGACCCAAGCCGGCGTAAATTTCGCGCAGGCGGGCGACCGCGCGCGAGTATTCCTCTCCCTCTAAGCGCGGCTCGGCGAGAACCCCGCGAAGAAGTTCGAGCGCTCGCTCGGGGTCCGTCGGCACCAGCTCATCTACACGAGTGAACACTCGCAGGAGGTGTTCGCTCCAAGGCGTGATGCTCTCGATCCGCGCGAGTAGTACAGCGTCCGCTTGGGCCTCGGCTTTTGCCACAGCGAGCAACTGCAAATCCGCGGGGGACTGCTCCGCCCGCGCGACGGCGAACAGGGGCGCTCGGTCCTTGGCCCAGCGGTGTGCGAGTCCATGCACTAACGCGAGCAGCTCTGAATGTACCGGCTTCGACTCCTGGCAGTACCGCTCCGTGGCGTCTATCAGCTTCGCGACAGATGCAGGCCGCTCACCCAAGAAGGCGGCGAACTGGCCACAGTGCATGAACTGGGGCGCAATCGGGTCCAGCTCTAGTGCTCGTGTGACTGCGGTCGCACACAACCCAGCGTCTTCGAAGATGTCCTTCGCGATCTCCGCGAAGCATAGGGCCGATCCGACATCCGACCCCCGATCAAGCCCGGCAATCAACGAGCGCGCAATGGAATCGATTCTTGGGCCAAGCACCGCGCGTGACGCCGCATCGGCTTCGAGCAGCTCCTGCAGGGCTCCCTTCATCACTTGCAGGGTCTCTACTTCGACCTGCACGCCAAGGGTCCGGAGCAGCACATCGACACGTAGCCGCTTCCCCTCCAACCCGGGCCCCACCGCCCTAGCGGCGCGATCGAGCCAGTGTACTCGCTCGTTCGAATCAGCCACTCGAGCAGCGACCCGCTCGATGGAACGCGCTGCAGCCTGGTTATCTCCGTGGACCTGCGACAGGCGCAACATCAATGCAAAAGTCACGCCCTCGGCTGGGACGGATTCGAACGCGATGAGCGCGTGCTTCAGGGCTCTGTCGGTCACTCCGCGACGTTCGAACTGTCGCGCCGCCCGATAGTTCAATGCGCGCTCGCCATAAGCTCCGAGAACGGCAGATGATGCTTTCGCGTAACCCTGGGCAAGTCGCTCGAGGTCTTCAGCGCCAGCGGCCCGCTCAAGCACAGCCAACGCCTCGGTGCGCGAGGGATCGAGTTCCAGGGCGTGCTCAGCCAGCGTAAGCGCCTCCGACTTGAACCCATCGAACAGCGCCGCAGCGCCGGCAACGACGAGCAGGGCGGCCCCACGTTTCCGTTCGCGACCGCGGGCCAAACTCAAGAGCATTGGCACCGCGCTCGAACAGCCGCTGAAAGCGATGAGGTCGCGCGCCAATCCCTCGTCTCCGTGCTCCGCGTCCAGCTCCGCTCCGGTTTGCCAGGCGGTGATCGCTGAGCCGCGGTCACCGGCGAGATCCCATAGCGCCGCGCCCCATTGACGAAACGCTTCTGCTGCCTCGGCGATCAGCGCTTGGCCCGGGTCAGCGGCCTGAGCCCTGCCGAGGAGCCCTAGCGCCCGGCACTCAAGCAGCGCGAGTTCGCCGTCGCTGGTGGTAGTCACTCCTATGCCCGCCAACAACGCCAAAACGCGCTGCGGGTCGGCTTCAGAACGCAACGCTCTGCGGAGCGCGTCAGCCGCTCCGTCGGCATCACCCATCGATATGCGCTGTTCCGATATCTGCAGGAGGAGCGCGCCAGCGTCAGCCTTCCTCAGTCCTGGCAGCTGACGCTCGTACACCGCAAGACGTAGGCGGGGTTCCCCAGTCTTGTCAGCGATCTCCAGAATGGCAGCGGTCAACTCCGGATCACCGACCCCGAGAACGCCGAGCAGTCGCCCCGCGTGCCGCTCGGCGCCACGAGCGTCCAGCTCCGCCAATCGGCGCAGAGCCAAGGTCACGTCAGCGGCCAGCCGCGAAATAGGCTGAGGCTGCCCAAGTAGCCACGTGAGCCCCTTGTTCAAGGGCTCTACGTTGTCTTGCCGCGCCAGCGCCTGAAGGAGCGCCGCACAGGCCGCTTGGTTTAGGGGAGTCAAACTCACCCAGCGCCGGAGCCAACGAAGTGCGGTCTCAGGGTGCCCCTGGGCTTCGGCAGCCTCCGCGAGCTGTCGACACCAATCGGCGCGGGGAACGGTGACCTCGCACGCCCGCTCAAGTGCCAGAGCGGCGACTCGATCTCTTCTTTCGCCAGCGACCTGAGCGTAGCAAACTACTGGACGCGCCGCAGCTGGATCAGCGCGACACGCTAGCTCAGCGAGGCGCAGGGCGCGTTCCGGATCACCGGCTTGGTGCGCGCTCTCGGCAGCGACGGAATACAGAGTCGCGCGAACGTTAGGCCGCACGGTGCCCGCTAGAATTGACAAGCCGAGAGCCCTCTGGGACACGTCGCCATGCACGGAGGCCAGCGCCGACAAGAGCGCGGCTTCCTCACCCACGATTGCCGCCGAGGGCACAGTGAGCAGTTCCAGCGCGCGGTGCTCCTGGCCGCGCTTGAGCTGCAAACGCAGCAGCGCTAGCCGAGCTGGCGTGGGGTCTTCAGCGGCTTCGAGCTGATCTCGCCAAAGGGTCTCTAGCTCGCCAAAACGCTCGCCCCTTTCGAGCGCTTGGGCAGTCGCTAGCACCCAGCGTGGTGACTCCGAGTCTCGGCGTCGGAGTTCCTCAAGCGCCGCCAAGTGACGCTCCAAAGCGGCAGGATTCCCTGAGGTCTGAGCCACCTGTCGATAGAGCGCCTCTAAGTCAACGCTCCCCCAATTCGCACCGCCCGAAGTGTCTTCGCTGTCCGCGCGTTCTGCCCGCTCGCAGACGCTGACCTCAAGCGCGTCAAGCTCGGGGCTGCCGTGGGCCTCTTCTTGGAGTCGCTCAATGAGCCAAAGCACGACGGAGGGTTCGAGGTTTTCTCCAGCGTGAACCAGCTGACTGACTACCAGGGCGCCCCCAGGTGTCACGCGTCCAGCAGCCAGCCTCTCTGCCGCGATCTGCCAAGGCCCGTAGTCCCCCGATGAAGCGGCGTACTGGCGCATCGCGCCCAGAGCATCTGCGTTGTCAGGGTCGGCGACTAGGGCATCGCTCAAATGGCGTGCGCTGCGCGCGGGATTCCCTATCGGACCCGCGCAAAGCCTTGCGAGCGCGAACAAGCTCCGCGCTCGCGGGGCGCCAGTCTGCCTCATCGACAAGAGTTCCAACCGCGCGGCCAACAGCTCCCCTGCGCCAAGGGGAAACAACAACCCGTCAAAGTTCGGAATGGGAACTAGTCCGGCGCCGTCGTTCACCAGCGTCGCCGCGGAGACGAGCGTCTCGGCTTCAAGGGTGACGTCGGCGCGCGCATCGAGCGCAGCGCCTAGCGCGACGGGGAGCCCACCGCCGCCGAGCGCGTCGCGGAGCCGACGCGAATGAATTTCCGCGGGATGACTGGAGAAGCGCGCGCACGTCCGCATCACCTCGTCGGCCGCCTGGAATCGGCCCGCTTGTGCCAGGTGCTGCGCCAAACGCTCAGCAGCGAGTTCGTAGCCAGGAGCCACCTCGAAAGCCTGGAGTAGGTTTTCTGCTGAACCTCTCGAATCATTTTTTTCAAGACGTCGTTGCGCGGCTTCGAGGAAAGCGCGCGAAGCTTTGGCCGGCGAGAGCGTGTCGCTCGCCCACGCGCCGAGGGCGCCCAGAAGCTCGTAGGGCAAAGGATCTGAGCGATCGGCGTCTGCTGCATGGATGAGTGCCTGCGCCGCGCCCCGCGAGTCTCCAGCGCGTGAACGCAGCACCGCGATACGAATCAGCAGTTGCGCGCGGGGGGCGGGTTCTCGTTCACGCTCAAGCAGCGGGACTAGCGTGCCTGCCGCGAGCAGGGTGTCTCCCAAACCAGCGAACCAAACTGACAGCTCTTCGCGAAGCTTGGGCGCGTCGCCCATGAGTAGGCTTCGCCGCGCAAGGCGAGTCGCTTCCTCAAGTTCCACCCCGCGCGCGACCAACAGGCGAGAGAGCTGCGCTGCGAGCACACGCTCCGCGTCAATGTCAGCCCGCTGACGCGCGGCAGTGAGCTGCGATCGCAGTCCTTGAGCCTCCGCTGGACCTCCGCCTCTGCGCGCGATCGGTCGTCGCTGAGCGAAGCGCTCTAGCGCCAAAGCCGATACCGAACTCGGCCCAGACCACTCTGGGGGCGGCAGTGTACCGCGCCCTGAAGGTGGGTTACTCGCATTCATAGGACCAGAACATCAGTTTCGGACACTTTCGGACTCGTGGGGGTTGTCCCTGGTGGGCCTTTGGACCTAGCCTGTTGCCAGTATCACGATCTTCGCGAACGCCGGATCATATCCAGACCCATCGGACGGAGCTTACCCTGAAAATGCGCGCCAGCATCCTGAAACATCGTCCTCGTATTCTACCCACACTGCTGCTCAACGCCGCGCTCGTCGCCAGTCCGTGTCTGGCCTTTGCGCAAGCGGGTCCAGGCACTCCCCCAGCCGCGGCTCCCCGGGGGGGGCCTAAGTCCGCTACCCCATCGCCGCCTGCGGTTCCGAAAGTCCCGGCGGCGACCGAAACCGCGGCACTCGGTCAGCAGCCGACAGGGCCTAGCGAAGCCGACCGCCAGACCGCCACGCAGGCTCTTGTGAAAGGACAGGAAGCTTATGCCGCAGGCGACTACCTAACGGCCGCGGCTCACTTCGACGCAAGCCTGCACCTCGCCCCTAGCCCCGGAGCCGCGCTCGGCCGAGCTATGGCGCTCGATCTCCAGGGAAAGGCCGGCGACGCGATCGCAGCTTTCGAAGCGCTGTTCTCCGATCCGGACCACACCGCTTTGCCAAGCGAGCAGCTCGAGCCGGCGCGTCAACGACTGGAGGTCCTGAAGCGGATCCCGGCCAGCGTGACCCTTCACGTAAGTCCTCCCAGCGCTGATTTGAAGCTGGATGGCGTGCCGCAGAAGGGGCCTTCGCCTTTCTCTCTTTCTCTTGGCGCAGGCGCTCATCAAGTCGAGCTGAGCGGTGAAGGCTTAGTGACCGCGAACATCGAGCTCAAGGTTCAGGCTGCTCAGACACTTGAGCAAGCGATCGAGCTGAAGGCTGACGCCCGGCCACCCGCGGCAGCTCGCGCAGCCCAGCCCGCGCCGGTCGCGCCGCCTCCCCGCGCGCCCAGAAGCCTGGTTCCCGCCTACGTCACCTTGGGCGTCGCTGGGGCGGGCGCGATCGTGGGGACAATCTTCGGCCTCCAGTCTCTCGCGGCCAAGAGCGATTTCGACAGGCAGCGAACAGCAGCGGCGGCAGACGACGTCGAACGCAACGCGCTCATCGCCGATATGGCCTTCGGAATAGCCATTACTGTGGGGATTACCGGCGTGGTGCTGCTCACCAGCGACGAGCCGGCGGAGCGTTCCACCGCTTTCACCAAGCGCGACCAGCCGAGTGCGTTTGCGCGGGTCGAATTTTCGCCCTATGTCTCACCGACTGGTGCAGGCGCGGCAGCCCGTGCGACGTTCTAGTAGCGGCAGGCTCAACCCGGTATCCTGGCAATAGGAGCGCGATGGGATCGTCTTGGGACCTGAGCCGGCGTCACGCTCTGAAGGGGCTGTTCGCAGTACCCGCGGCGCTCGGTGGGTGCGGTGATGAACCCCCTCAGGTGACAGCGCCGCAACTGGCTTTCGATGTCCCGTCCCGGGCGCCTCCTGTGGCGGCTCCGTGGCCGACATCGGGCGAGACCATTTCCTGTGAAGTCTCACCGGATCAAACCGAAGGGCCCTACTATTTTGACCCTGCGCTCACGCGCCGCGATATTCGCGAAGCTCAGCTGGGGAGTCTGGTTCGAGTCGAACTGCGCTTCCTGGCGCTCACCACATGCCGCCCTCTCGATCAAATGCCGGTGGAACTCTGGCACGCAAATGCCCTAGGGATCTACTCCGGCTACCCCGGCCAAGGTGCGGACGGCAGCGTCGATACCAGCACGGAGACGTTTCTACGCGGAATGCAGCTGACAGACGACACCGGCCTGGTGGTGTTCGAGACCGTTTATCCAGGGCAGTATCCGGGGCGCTGCCCCCACTTGCACATTCGAGCCCACGTCGGCGATCGCGTCTTCACGTCACAAGTCTATTTTAGTGACGAACAGAATCAGGCCACCCGGCAGGAATCGCCTTACAGCACGAACGCCGTCCCTCTGGTTTTGAATGAGACGGACAGGATCTTCGTGAGCAGTGGGGGCAAACAGCTCGTAGGCGAGCTACGCGAGCTGGGGTCCGGTCGGGGACGCGCGGCAACCCTTAATCTGACGGTCTAGCGTCAGCGGCTGAGTCCCGGACCCGCCCGAGAATTTCAGCCTGCACCCGGCGCTCGTTCCCCGACTTGTCAGTCGGGGAAATGTTGCCGAATCGCGTCGACCACCTTGCCGTAGTCGGCTGACAGGTTGACGGGGGGATTGGCGTAGTGGCTGACCACGTCATCCAGCTCGCGCTCGTGGTACTTGTGCTTGAACTCGGTGAACTTGAGACCATGGGCCGTGGAAATGCACACGACCCGCTCGTCCGACTTGATGACGCCCCTGGCGAGCAGCTTCTTCATCGCTGCCAGGGCTACGGCGGTGTGGGGACAGGTGTACATGCCGGTGGCGTCTGCCTGCGCCGCGATGTCAGCCAACTCCTGCTCGCTCGCCTGCTCCACTATCCCATCCATCGCCTTCAGTGCGCGCATCGCCCGCGGCGCACTGACGGGGTTACCGATCTGAATCGCACTCGCCTGCGTCGGCTGCGCCTTCATTGCCGTCACGCTCTCGGAGCCGGCCGCGAACGCGCGATAGAGCGGGTTGGCATTCTCAGCCTGCGCAACCACGAGCCGCGGAAAACGTTCGATCAGCCCGAGGTCTTTCATCAGCTGAAACCCGGCGTGAAGCGCTGAAGCGTTCCCGAGATTGCCGCCGGGTATGATCACC
>JBDKJZ010000015.1:0-24827 GCA_039796375.1 Pseudomonadota bacterium | reverse complement strand
CTGGCCGAATTTGACTACGCGTCGCTGTTGCTCAGCCAGCTCTCCAATGAGCAGCAGCGCGCCTTGAGCCAAGACGTGCCTCAGAGCCTGAGCATTCCAGGCGGGCGCCAGCTGACGGTGCACTACGAAGCGGGAAAGCCGCCTTGGATAGCTTCGCGTCTGCAAGATTTCTTCGGAATGAAGCAGGGGCCGCGCATCTGCCGCGGGCGTTTGCCGCTGACGCTCCACTTGCTGGCGCCGAACCAGCGCGCCGTACAAGTGACGTCGGATTTGCCGGGTTTCTGGGAGCGGCACTACTCAGAGATCCGCCAAGAACTCCGTCGCCGCTACCCGCGCCACCCTTGGCCAGAAGACGGTGCGACCGCGGAGCCCCCGCCGCCTAAGCCTCCCAGACCGCCACGCAAGGGCTAACGCCATGAGGTCGCCACGCAGGATGCCAGGCTAGCGGAGGAACAACCTTTACAGGCGCTCTTCCACCTGTCCACCCGCGTGAACGGCGAACCGCCCCTGCTCACGCGGGTGGACCGGGGCATCGCTCGGCCAAGGCCAGCCGCCGAACCGAGTGCGTGAGTAGTCAGATATCGCGCGCTGGATCTCCTCACGACTGTTCATCACAAACGGGCCATGCTGCACGATGGGTTCACCAATGGGACGCCCTTGCATCACCAGCAGACCGACCGGATAAGGACCCGCTGTAACGGTGAACTCCACCTCAGGCTTCACCGCCAGAGCGGCGTGTTCGTCTAACAGCTCGCCTGCGATTTCGAGTTTGTCACCCTCGTAGAAGAACACCGTGCGCTTGGCCTCGGGCGAAGCCGCTGGCAAGCGAAAGGTGGCCCCCGGCTGCAAGTCGGCGGTGGCGATCAGGACGTCGCTGTCAGCTTTATTCGCCCATGAGTTTGGGGGCGGAGGCAAAGCCCGGAGCCCATCCAGCTGTCCAGCTATTAAGCGAATCTGGGCCTCCCGCCCCCGGGCGTCGCGCTGCACGGGCGCTGGGATGTCTTCGCGCCAGAACATCGTGAAGTAGGGCTCGACCAGCTTGTCCGCTGCAGGGAGGTTAAGCCACAGCTGAAACAGCTCCACCGGGTTTTCTTTGTCTTGGTGAACGAGCGGAAACATTTCGGAGTGAACGACGCCTGCCCCCGCTGTCATCCATTGAACATCACCGCGGCCGAAGCGTGCGCGGGCACCGAGCGAATCAGAGTGGTCAATTAGGCCGCGCCGCACGATAGAGATCGTCTCGAACCCACGGTGCGGGTGTTGTGGAAAACCCGGCACTTCCCGGCCGTGATACATGCTGAAGCCGTCCTTTCGCCCGAAGTCCATCCCCAAGTCGCGTCCTTCGAGCGACCCCTGAGGTCCCATCCTCGCGTCGCCCCTAGGGTAAGCGTCATGATGGTGGGCGCAGAATAAGAACGGATCAACGGTCGGCCAGGGAAAACCCAAGCGAGTGGCGGCGAGAATATCAGAGGACTTCATGACAGGCGCTTCTTCAATTGGGCCATGAGTTGCAGAGCGTCAAGGGGTGCCAAGCGTTCCACGTTGACCGCGCGCAGCGTAGCTAAGACCTCCTGATCGCGGGACTCAGGGACGCTTGGGGCGGCGAACAAGTCGAGTTGATTGAGGTTTTTCCGCGGCTTGAGCGGGACACGAACGGTTTCCCCTCCCGTCGGCTGCTCCTCGAACGCTAGTAGAAGCGCCGCCGCGCGCGCCAGGACGCTCTCCGGCAAACCCGCGAGCTTTGCGACGGCCACACCGTAGCTGCGACTCGCGGCCCCATCGATCAACCGGTGCAGGAATGCGATTTCGCCGTCGCGCTCTTTCGCGCTAACGCTCATGTTGCGCACGTGCTCGCTCTCAGCCGCCATCTGAGTGAGCTCATGGTAGTGGGTCGCGAAGAGCGCTCGACTTCGGAGCGCTGTATCCAGGTGCTCGGCCACCGCCCAAGCGATCGCGAGGCCGTCAAACGTGCTCGTGCCTCGACCAATTTCGTCCAAGATAACGAGCGAGCGCGCCGTCGCATAACGAAGTATTTGAGCGGTCTCGCGCATCTCCACCATGAAGGTGCTCTCGCCGCGGGCGAGGTCGTCGCTTGCCCCAACGCGAGAGAGGACCCGGTCCACGACGCCAATAGAGGCGCTGCTTGCCGGCACGAAGCTACCCATTTGAGCCAAGATGGTGATGAGCGCCACCTGGCGAAGGAACGTGCTCTTACCGGCCATGTTGGGGCCAGTGATGATCCACATGCGCTCGGTCTCGCTGTCTATCGAGACATCATTCGGCACGAAGCGGCCCGCAGCAGCCAAGCGCTCCACGACGGGATGGCGGCCGTCGCGAATGCGTAGAGCGGTACCGTCGTGCACCTCGGGACGAGCGTAATCGAAGCGGTGAGCCACCGCCGCCAGGGCAGCCGCGACGTCCCAAGCGGCCACCTTCGCAGTCAAGGCGCGGACCCTCTGTGCCGCGCCCCGTACGGTCTCGTTCAGCGTACGCAGCAGCTCAAGCTCGCGGCTACGATACAAGTCTTCGGCAAGGCTAATCTTCTCGGCGAGTTCGTCGAGCTCGTCCAGCGTGTACCGCTCACCGTTGGCGATAGTCTGCTTGCGGCGCCAATCCTTGGGCACCTTCTTCAGCGCCGACTTCGTCACTTCCAGGTACCACCCAAAGACCCGGGTGTACCGCACCTTGAGCGTGCTTATCCCAGTCTTGTCTTTGAGCCGCGTCTCCAGCGCCACGACAAGTTCTGCGCCATTTTTGCGTGTGGTCTCGTATTCAGAGAGCTGTGGGTCGTAGCTGTCCTGAAAGATCGCCCCCTCCTTAGCGAGCGCCGGTGGCCGCTCGACGAGGGCCGCGGCCAGCTCAGCCTCAACATCTTGAACGATGTCTTCATCAGGACTGAGCGCTAGGCTCTCCTCGACGGCAGGATCGTCCAAGGACGACAGGAGCCTCACCGCCTGAGCGGACGCCTGCAAGCTGTCACGGAGCGCGGCGAGATCTTTCGGACTCGCCTCACGCAAGAGCACGCGAGAGACGACGCGCTCCATATCGTTCACGCCGCGAAGCGCGCTGCGCAGTTGCTCGCGTACGCCCGCGTGCACGCGAAACAGCTCGACCCCATCTTGGCGGCGACGGATCGAAGGGACGTCGGTCAACGGTGCGAGCAAGCGGCTGCGGAGTAGGCGCGCGCCCGCGGGCGTCAAGGTCTCGTCAATCACTGAGAGCAGCGTCGCTTTGCGGTCACCGCTGTTCGACTCGACTAACTCCAGGTGACGCTGCGCGCTTGGGTCGATGACCAAGGTGGCGCTGGGTTCGAAGCGTCCAATCGCCCGCACCGGCAGTTCTTCTCTTGGGTTGCACGCCCGGGCGAAACGTAGAACGCGACAAGCAGCGCGCCTTTCGGCGGCACTCAGCAGCTTGGCGTCGTTCTCGAGACCGCGCAACGCGAGCGCCTCGTCCTCGACGAGAAGCGCTGGATCTTCGCGAAGAACGGTCTTCCGCACCACGCTCTCAAGCGCAGCCTGATAGAGCGCGGGGTCCTCGCTGCCCAGCAACACCTCCCGAGGAGCGGCCTGCGCGAGGGTCACCAGCAGCGCCGCGACATCTATCACCGCAGCTACCCGTAGTTCGGCCGTGGAGATATCCAGCAGGGCGATCGCTACTTGGCGCGCATCGCCTGAGATATCCACGCCGGCGAGCCAGTTGTTCTCCCGCGCCTTCAGATGCTCATCTGCTGTCACCAACCCAGGAGTGACGACGCGGACGACCTCCCTCGGGACGATGCCTTTGACTAATTTTGGGTCCGCCATCTGTTCACAGATGGCCACCTGATAACCCGCGTGGAGCAGTCGACCGATATACGCGTGGGCTGCGTGGTGAGGCACGCCGGCCATCGGAGATTCGTCGGGGTTATCCTTGTTTCGGCTGGTCAGCGTGAGGTCGAGCACACGCGCGCAGAGCACCGCATCGTCGCCGAACATCTCGTAGAAGTCGCCGAGCCGGAAGAACAGCACCGCGTCGGGGTAAGCCTGCTTGGCAGCAGCATGCTGCTGCATGACGGGGGTCAGTTTCCCCTTGGCCATAGACTCAGAACGCGGCTGATTGGGATCCGCCGAAAACAGCCTGCCCGCCAGCGGTACGCAGGCTGATCACTTCCATTCCAAGCAGCCCGCCATCGGCGATCACCAGTCTCCCCACTTGGGGGACGAACTCGATACGCCTGGGAATGCTTGAAGCATCGAATCTGCCGAGCCGGAGCAGGTCCACACCTAGAGCGCTGTAGCCACCGAGGGTCGTCCAGCTGAATTCCATCCCGCGCCTACTCGGAGCCGCCCCGCGGTAGACAACGAAGCGCCCGGTGGCACTGTCGTGGATGCATGAAGCGAACGGTCCAGTCGGCGCGATTCCACCAGCGGGGTGCGCTTTAAGCACACAAACTATCGCAGGATCCTGAAGCAACACCTGCTTTTCAGCGTCGGAGGGTGCCGGGCCGAAGAAGCGTCTGGGCCCCACAATTGGCAGGTCCGAGCCGCCCGACCCCAGCGGAACGCTACACGGGTCCATTGGGTCTAAAGGCGCATCACTGCGACGACCTTCGCCACAAGAGATTTCGAACGTCCTCCCGCTCCGACCACTCAGTTGCGGGTTGCAGCTGGTCTCACAGGCCAGCGTGTCCCTGTCGGCTACGACGTCGTGTTCGAAGCCCCCGCCTGAGCGGCGAATCCACTGGTTAGAGGCGCGCACCTCGAACTCGACGAGCTCAGGAAAACAGCACTCCAGTAGTCCTAGCGAAGCCGCACGCTCAATAGGGCCTCCAACGCTGCGCGGCTCAACGATCAGCCGATCGTTGAAGGCACGAAGCACACGAAACTCACGATGCGCGTCGGGCAGCTGAGGTGTCCCAAAATAGAGGTCACACACCTCGCGACCTGATAACCCGGTAGCGGTGTCCTTCAGCACTTCGCGACACTGAGCGCCGCCAGCCGCCCAATAAGAGTGGCTGGGTTCAAGCAACGCGCCAGTGACTTGCGCGTAGTCGCCGTGACGCTCCGCGAACCGCAGGTAGTCAGCGGGGTTTGTTAGCTCTTCCGAAAACAGTCGTTCCCCCCGCGCCGCGGAAAGCACCAGATCTTCCACGCCCGAGGAGCAGAACTGGGCGTCGGACTCGCCCAAGAAGACGCCGTAATCTGTCGAGGACTCAAGCGGCGCTGCGAGCGGCGCCCCCGCGATCTCGATGTCGGCCCCGGACTTCACCCGAAACCGGGCGTCCCTAACGGGCTGTACAACACCCTCAAAGGTCACGGTGTTGGTGACGCTTGACCCCACATAGGCACGTGGCTCGGAATAGGGCAGCACAACGCTGTTGCGCTGGGCATTCGCTGGATCGAGCACCAGCGCGTCGGTGGCTTCTTTGGTGGTGTAGCGAGTGCCGCCCACCCACAGCTCCGCGGCGGCTGCGTCTTTCGCCACTGGGACACCGATGAGGCGAGGTTGTCGCCTTCCCTCGGACGTCGGATCGATCGTTACGGAGGCGCGCTTCTCGTCTCGCAGCTGAGGGAATGAACGGAGTCGTGGCGAGCTCGCGTCTGCACGGAAGAGATCTCGGGGCCGCGAGCGGTGTGGCTCAAAAATGTTGCAGCTGAGCTCATCGCTCACCGTCACCGTCCCGTCCTGTGGGCGCATGAACTCTCCGTTGAAAGTATCGTTGGCGCAGCCGCGACTATCTAGCTCAGCGTCCGGATTCGTGGTCCGTGGGCGTCGGCAAGGAGCATCCAAGTCCTCGACGTCCACGACCACGACCACTCCGCTATGGAAGGCCACGAACGCGAACACCCCGCGCAGCTTACCGGGCGCGGCGCCGCTGCCTTCAGGGTTAGCCCGGTATCGGGCCGCTGCATTGGACGTCGACAGCTCCGGATCGGGGTCGCAGCTCAACCCATCCACTGCAACGCCCGTCGTCGGGTCGATCTCAGGCACGTCTTGATAGGCGAACGTAACGTCGGCGATCTCCTGGTTGAATTGCAACCGATCGGGAGGTTCGGTGACGATACGGCTTGAGCGCGGGCGCAGGATGGGGGTCCGTTGCGAGCCTCCCGGGCTCACGTCAAATACCATTACGCTGCCCGCCGCGCCGCCCGCCGTGTTGTCGACCGCGTACACGAACTGCTGCCCGCTAGGAGTGATCGGACTGACCGCCACCTTGCGAGTGGTCACGAGCGCCGACGGATCGAGGTAGCTCCGCGGGAGCAGCGGAGGCGTGTTCTTCACGTCGCAAGGCTCCGCAACATCGAGCACATGCACCGCGGACACCCCCCGGTCAGCGACGTAGAGCGTCTGGCCGAAGAGAGCAAAATCGCTGGGGTACGCTTGCGCGCCCTGGGCCTGGGGCGCGTGCTCGTAGCCCTCAGGGTCGGCGCCGCACGCAGCCGAGGTTGGGCGCATGTCCTCAGGCACTGACTGATTGCGCCCCGCTAGGGGTACATCGGTCGCTAGTTGGATCAATCGGTCGATCGGGCAATCCTCGAAGGTCCCGGGCGCGCGATTGAGCAGGCTCTGTGCGTCGACGATCGCAATCTGGCCCAGTGTCGGCAGCGCCACCGCGATCTTGTGCCGACCCGACACCCGCTGCTCTTGACTCAGATCGACGGGGCACTCAGCTGCCCCGCTATTGTCTTCGCTGATGACCGGCGCCGCGCAGCGACCGTCAGTCGGCGAGAACAGCACCTCCATGTCGCCAGGCGCGGCCGGCAAACGACATGCGGGCCACGAGCGAAGGTCTTTCAAGGGCTGCTTGTCCCGCTGGCCCGTTCTCCCCGGTTCAAGCGCTGTCTCACGCGGTCCGATGCAGGAGGTGGGCAAGCCAAACAGGCCCTCGCGCCCAGGTTCGGCCACAGCAACGAAAGAGGCTAAGCCCCCGGGCGTCGAAACGACACTCGTGGGCTCTGCGCCCACAGGGTGGAAATTGGCCGCGGGTTGAGTCGGCTCCAGGTCGAGGACCTGTGCACTGCAACCGCCACCCTCAGCGCAACCGGACATCCGCACGAGCGCGACCTCACCCGTTTCGACCTGAGTGACCAGGCTATAGAGGCTGCGCGACTCACCGTCCTCAAGAAAACTGATGGTATCAGGACAAGCGTCCAGCGGACGCCCCTGGAGCTGCCCGTTAGGCTCCTCCGCCGCGCAAAAGAAGCTGACGTCACCGCTGCCACGCAGACTCCGCGTGGCGCGCGTCGACGCGTTGTCGCCACAGGCGGTCAGCCCCAAGGTGACGATTAATAACCAACAGGCCTTCATCAGAGGTCCCTTTATTGTTCCGCCCGCGGGGGCTTGGGTTGTCCGACGTTGAGTAGGACCTTACCGTAAGTCGCGTGCCGCTTGTCGAGGTCGACGACTCCGACGTAGGAGTCGGTGAAGTGGGCGACGTACGCCAGGCCGTTTCTCTCGTCGATGGCAACGCCCTGGGGCCCGCGACCAGTGGTGAGACGAACCTCCACTTCGCTGCGTGCGGGATCGTAGATGTAGAGCCAGTTCGCGTCGAACGCGACGGCGAAAATGCGGCGCGAGGGCTCGCCTTGCTCGTCGATGATGTTTCCGACCCAGACCTTGGAGGGGCCACCGCGCATCGGCAGCATATCGGAGAAGTTCGGCAGATCGTCAGAGCGCGTCGGAGTGTTGGCTGGGCCAGTCTTGCCGAACATCAAGGACTCCGGAGACCGGCTCGCGACGACCACGTCCAGCTGGACGCTGGCGCAGGTCTCCAGACAAGCGCGCGCGGCCGCACTCACCTGGCTGAGACTGGTTTTCACATCACAAGCGCTTTCGCAGGCGACGCGGTCACTCGCGTCGATCGCAATGCCTCGGGTGTCAAAACCGCTCGACACGGTGATAGGCGCGACCCCAGCTCGTTGCAGGAAGGGGGTGTGTGGGGCTTCCTTCTTGTCGATGTAACGGAGAAGCTCGATAGCGGGCCGTCCCCCGCCTCGAAACGTGACCCAAAAGCCCGGCTGGTAGTCGACGTCGCTCAGCTGAGCGAGCTGGGGAGGCGGCACCGCGATGACCGCCATCGGATTAAAAGGCAGCCCGCGCAGGACGCTGAGTAGCTCAGGGCCCTGGTCAGTATTCTCAAGCAGCGAAACGGCGCCTTGCGTCTGATGGGCAACGGCCAGTGTTCTTCCATCCGTCGACACAGCTAAGGCGAAGGGCTCGGTGGGTAGGAACTCGCCCTCGGCGGAGCGCTCATCGGTGCCATCGCCGCGGCGGTGCTCGTCATCACACCGTTTGAGGGCGCTCTTGTCCTGACCACATTCGAGCACGGGACCGGTCCCGGCTAGATCGTGCGCCGCGTCCGCCCAGTGCAGTGTGGCATCTGCACGCACGGGCAAGAACAGGCGAGCGCGCTCCTTGCCCTTGGAGTCTGTGAACAACGTGTACGTGAGGTCCGAAACGAACGGCGAAATCCTGGCGCTGTCGAGCAGAACCTCGCTCAGGTCGGTGACTCTACAAGGGGCAGGCGCCAGAAAACTGTCCTTGGACGACTGCTCGGCGCTCACCCCGCCTGGGCAGAGCGAGCCGGAGAACTCGCAGAAGCCTTGCCCCTCCGTGGAGCCCCTCCGAATGTCGCAGCTACCTCGGAGGCAGTCCGAGTCGCTCTTACAGGACACCGGCAGCAGCCGCCGGATCGCCGCGGCGTCCAGCGCCTGCAGGGTCCCCGCGTTGTACTGCAGGTCAAAGTCGCTGTTGGCGACGTAAAGCCGATCTCCCCCGGAGCTCAGTCCGAGCCCCACAGGAAAATAGATACGATCCAGAGGAGGATCGACGCCGTCGTCAGGAGGAAAACAGGCGCTAGTGATTGAAAGCGTCAGCGCACAGCTGAGCCAGATGCTCCGCCACATAAGCGGCCGGAGACTAGTGTGTGCGCTGCACCCTCCGCCAGACAAATCAGTAGTTGGCGGGGCTTCTGTCAGGCCAGGTCGACCGTTCCGCTCGAATAGGTCAGCGGGCGGTCTAGAAGTGGCTAAGAAAGGGCCACAAAACTGAACCGGAGCCCTTTTGGGACTCCGGCTGGGGACTCAGAGGTCGAGTACGATAACTCCTCGTGGGACCTCGGAGGCGTCTTCGGGACGCTCTTCGCGAGCTGGACGTCTATAATAAGCGTCCAACGGGAGTTCCAAACGCGGGCGGTTGGCCTCTTTTCTCAAGCGCTCTTCGGCTTCGCGTTGGCGAATCTGTTCGATGATGAAAGGGGGCAGCATGGGGCAATCCCGTCTGGCCAGAAAGTACTGACCGCTTGTGTAATCTAGCCCTCGATCCGTAGAGGTCAAGTTCTGTCATCTTTTGCCCAAACTCTCCGAGCAGGAGGCAGCGGCCGACGGGTCCCCCACCCCGCGTCGCGCCGCCAACCAACCGCGGACTCTCGAGGGCGGCCGCAGGTTCGGAACGCAGTACATCTAAGCCTGTTTGACAGTCTGTACGGTGCACCACTCCGAGCTATCGTGGCGCCAATGAGTGCGCCTCAAGCCGTATCAAGGCGGGCCTATCGGCGACTGCGCCGGTTTGGCACAGGGGTCGCGCTGGCGCTCTTGGTGTCTGGCACCGGAGCCGCCCACGCGAGCTTCGAGTTTAGCCGTGAAGCTTGGGACAGCTTGACCGACTTTCTCGCTGTCGCTCGCGCAGAGTTAGGTCAAGGGCGCGTGGTCCTAGGCGCGCGTCTCGACTGGTCACAGCTGACCCCCGCCGATGCGGTGCTGCTTTTTCACCCGGGGACCCGGGTCGAGTTCACCGAAGCAAGCTCATTTCTCACCGCTGGCGGGCGTTTGGCGATGATTGATGATTTTGGCAAGGGCGACGAGCTGTTGCGACGTTTCCACATACGGCGCGATTTCGCGCCAAAGCCTCTGGAGATGCTGAACGATAACCCAAGCCTCGCGGTCGTTCGCCCTCACGTCCACCACTCCCCTGACGGCCTGAGCCTGCGCCATCCAATCGTTAAGCAGGTCCAACAGGTGATCACCAACCACCCAGCCGCGCTCAGCACCGACAATCACGTCGAGCTCACCTCGGTCCTCACTCTGGAAGACTCGAAGAACAAGCAACACTTGTTTGCGGCGATCGGCGTCATCGGCGACGGCGCGGCTTGCGGTCTATCGCCGGGGATTCCCGCCCGTCGGAACGCCACATGCGGTCGCCTGTTTGCGATGGGCGATCCGTCGGTATTTATCAACCTGATGATGGCCTTCGACGGGAACCGCGAGCTAGCCCGAGGCCTGGTACGTTACCTGGTCGAAGGCGACAGTTGGGGGCAGCGCGAAGGCAAGCTCTACATTCTTGCCAACGAGTTCACTCAGACGGGTCAATTTGCGGGCGAACCCGGCCTGGATCGAAAGTTGGAATCGGCGCTAGACGACCTGCAGCAGCTGCTCGACCAAGTGAGGCAGGAGGGGCTCCCGGGGACCCTGACGACACTCTCAGCCGCGCTGCTAGCGCTCGCTGTCGCGGCTTGGGCGTATCGCTCATCCGGCAAGCTCTACGACCGGCGCTCGCCGCGATACGTCGCGGAGACGCCGTTGGTTGCACAAGGGGGCGCTGCGGGGCGCGCCGCCGTGCTGGCCTCCCCTTCGACTGACAATGCGCTGATAGTGCTGGAACTCAAGTCGGCGACCGAAGAGACCCTACGCTACGCGCTGCGTCTCCCGCCTCACTCGGGCCCGGGCGCCATCCTGGCGTCGCTCGCGCAGACCGGCGCCATTGATACACGGGCACAAGCGATACTCAGCGGGCTGTTCGCGCAGATGGCAGCAGCGGAAAAAGCTATCGTAGGCTCGGAAAGTCTCCGCGTACCCCTCAGTTCCGTTAAACAGATGCGCGACGAGCTAGAAGCTATTTTGGATCAGGCCGAAAAATACGCGGGAAGAAACCACTCATGAACGCACTCACGATCGCCGATGTTCAAGCGGCACAAGCGCGGTTAGACGACGTCCGAGCAGAAGTCTCTCGCGTCTTTATTGGCGACTCCGCGCCGATGGACATGTTGCTCGTGGGGCTCCTGGCTCGCGGACATTGTTTGCTTGAGGGCGTGCCCGGCGTCGCCAAGACGACGCTGGTCAAAGCGTTCTCGGATACACTCGGTTGCAGCATGCGACGGGTGCAGTTCACCCCCGATCTGTTGCCCCAGGACATCACAGGCACCTACGTCTTGAACCCCAAAGAGGGCAGCTTCAAGTTACGCCCTGGACCGATCTTCGCCAACGTGGTGCTCGCCGACGAAATCAACCGTGCCCCCGCAAAGACGCAGTCTTCCTTGCTCGAGGCCATGCAGGAACGCCAGGTCACGATTGAAGGGGATCGCTTCGAGCTGCCGGATCCTTTTTTCGTCCTCGCGACGCAGAACCCGATCGATCTCGAGGGCACCTTCCCCCTCCCGGAAGCACAAATCGATCGTTTCCTGATCCATGTTGAGCTTGGATACCCGTCTGCCAGGGACGAGATCGCGATGTTAAAAGCCCATGGGATCATCGCCCCACAGCCGACGCAGATCCTGAACAGCGGGGAATGCCTGCAGCTGCAGTCGATCGCAGCCCGCATTCATGTTGAAGAGGACCTGCTTGAGTACGCGAGCAACCTCTGTCGCTACACACGGGCCCACGGGAAGGTCGTCTTGGGTTGTTCTCCACGCGCGACACTGGGCTTGGTTCGCGCAGCCAAAGCTCACGCGGTCGTGCGCGCTCGTCCTTACACGACGCCGGACGACATTCGCGCTGTTGCGCCTGCGGTCCTGGCCCATCGATTGATCTTGGTTCCCGAGCTCGAAGGCGATCTTCGGGCCCGTCGAGCCGTGATCGATGATGCCCTCTCCAACGTCAGCTACCGGCGCCAAGGGCTAGCGGTCTGAACATGGTGACTGTTCATCCTACGGTCTCTACCGAGGTGTTTTCAGAGGAGCTACGGCAGCTCGGCTTGCGGCGAGTTGCTTTTTTGGTGGGGGAACAGTCCGGGGTGCTCGAAGCCACCCACCCCGCTTTCCAGCCCTTCGCCGACTGGCTCAATCAAGACACACGCGATTTCGATCAGCACGAAGCGGTGTTCTTCGAGCTCGGCGCAGAGACAGGCGCGTTGCTCGCCGCGTTTCTTCACCGGACCCTGCGCGGTCAAGGCGCGGGTGGAGTGCGACACTGGCCTTATGACTCCCTGACAGCGCTGATGAGCGATGGCCTACGGCTGTCCCGTGGGATGAGCCGCAAGAACGCCCTCGCCGGACTCTGGTGGGGCGGCGGCAAGGGCATCATCGCCCAGGGCGCGGGTACAGACGTACACGATCCCGAGCAGCGACAGCATGTGTATCGCGACTACGGCCGTTTCATCACGTCCTTGCGCGGCGCGTACGTCACCGCCGAAGACGTCGGCACCGTAGCCGCGGATATGGCGGAGATCTTCCGAACGACCCGCTTCGTGACCTGTGTGCCCCCGGAGGTCGGCGGCTCAGGGAACCCCTCAGAAGCGACCGCGCGGGGCGTCGTGGCCGCGATGGAAGCCTCGTGTTTAATGCAGGCCGAGAGCAGCCTGAGTCTCGAGGCTTTTCAGCGGCGACTGGGCGCGGGCGCAACGCTGGTAGACACCAGCCTGGATGGCGGGGGGGAGGGTCTCGAACCGACGCGCTCCGTACTTGCTGGCAAACGCATCGTGATGCAGGGCGCCGGCAATGTTGCGCGCTTCATGATGGGCCTGCTGCTCGCGCGCGGCGTCGACCAGATCGTCGCCGCTGACGTGTCAGAACATGCGATCGCTGAGGCCCGCAAGCGCTACCCTGATCCGCGCTTGCTGCTCAAGCGCGTCGCCCCCTCAGACCTCTCGCTGCTCGCAGAGCCTTGCGCCGTGTTCGCACCCTGCGCCTTGGGCGGCGTATTGAACCCAGAGACGATCCCTCTTTTGAACACGCAGGTCGTTTGCGGGGCGGCGAACAACCAGCTCCTCGATGACGCCCGCGACGGCCAAGCACTCGCCCAGCGCGGCATTCTGTTCGTGCCTGACTTCGTCGCCAACCGCATGGGTATCGTCAGTTGCGCCAACGAACAGTACGGCAGCTTGCCGAGCGATCCGTCTATCCTTCGTCACTTTGACCCCAGCTATGAAGACTCGATCCAGACGGTGACCTTTCAGGTGCTGAAGCGGGCTCAAACCGAAGGCGTCACTCCCAGTGTCGCCGCCAACCATATCGCCGACGAACTGATTCAACGAGACCACCCCATTTGGCCACACCGGACCGGACAAATCCTCCGAGCTTTGTCGCTTGAGCGCTGGCATTTGAAGGCCTAGTTCAGCGGTGCCGTCGGTCGTCCACGAAGCACGAGAAACGGAACTCCGATGTTCAAAGAACTAGCGCACGCAGCGGTATGGTCAGTGCGTCACCTGCGTGGCCAGCTGACTCCTCGGGAGCTCGCACTCTTCGCGACCTTCATCAAAAAGGGCGATACCTGCCTCGACATCGGCGCCCATGCCGGGGCGTGGCTATTTCCTCTCGGCCGCCTGGTGGGGCCCACAGGGCAAGTGCTTGGGTTCGAGGCGTTGCCGTACTACGCCCGCGTCCTTAGGGCGACCAAAGCGGTAGTCGGCACTTCGAATGTCTCCGTGCTGAACAGGGCGGTGACCGAGGACGGCGCATCGGTAAAGATGATCTGGCGGGACCCCTCCGGTGCTCGCCTGACGGGGCGTACGCACATCGCCGGGCAAAGCGAGCAGGCGGCAGCAGGCGTCGACATCGCAGGAGTGACGATCGACGCCGCTTGTGCACCGCTGCGCGGCCACATCAGCTTCGTGAAGCTCGACATCGAAGGGGCAGAACTTGGCGCACTGCGCGGTGGCCGCACCACCCTGCTTCGTCACCGGCCAATAGTCTTCTCTGAAGTGGTGGAGGCTCACCTGAACCGCTATGGCCACACGACTCAGATGCTGTTCTCGTTTTTTGACGAACTGGGGTATCGGCCGTTCTCAGTGAGCGATGGCCGGCTCGCGTCGACCACCACAGCTCTCGCGTCGGCCTTCAACGACCTTGCGTTTTTGCCGGCCGAATCGAGTGAGGCGATCGGAGCCAGCGTCGGCGTGTCAAACGCTAACTCGGGTTGATGGAGTGGGCACCGCCGCCGACCAGATCGCTGACGAGCGGCTCAGTCGAGACTTCCCACTTGGCCACGCCAGTCCCAGCGAATTCTTGCGCGGCGTGAGGCCATCACGCCGGCCGCCCTCAAGAAGGCGCTGGGGTAGCCGACGCACGTTCCTGTCGCTGCGTATCCCGGCGTTGCTGATCGGTCAGGCTCCGCAGGAACGCCCCCTAGCGTCAGTATTGTCGCGCTGGGGCAATCCAGCTATTCTTCTGGAACACGGTCCCTGCGTCACTCGACAGTCTCACCGGTTCCTGACGGAGAACCTCCTAGACAAGAAGAGCCGAGCGTCCGTCGTGTCGTCAGCGTCGCGCAGCAGCTGCGGTAAACCAAAAAAAGCCGAAACCAAGCGGTAGACGGGCTTCGCTAATCGGGAGCGACCCCGCGAGACTTCGCCAGAACCCCACTCGCCGCCCAGGCACGCCGCGCTGGCCCGATGCCCGCGCCCGCCACGGATCGGCGCCCCTCTCCGCCCTCCCGAGCGTGATCCGCTAGGCGTACTCGCGCCGCTGCGCTAGCCTGCCGCACTTGCAGCTGCACCCCACGAGAAGCGCCGTCGACCTGACCTTTGCGAGCATCGGCTTGATTGGGCTTGGCGTGGTGCTTGGGCAAGGGGCGATCGTGGCTTGGGGGGGCGCTTTGATCCTGGGGCTACAGATCGCGCGCGCGGTGACGTTGCTGAGCGTCACGAAGGTTCGCGCCGCCGGCTTCGAGATGTTATGGACCGAAGAAGCGCGTTTGGTTCGGATAGGCCGCGGGCAGCGGCTGGAGCTGAAAGCCGAGGTTCGGAATCGCGACGCGCGGGCAGCGCGTTACGTGGAGCTCAGGGCGCTGCACTCGCCGCACCTGCAGCTCAGCTTGGAGCCGAAGTCCGGTGAAGTGCCGGCGGGAGGGCGCTTGGCAGTGACTGTCACTGTGGGCTGCGACCGCGTGGGTCGTCACGGGATTTACGGCCTCAGTCTAGAGGTACAAGGCAGCCCCGGCCTCTATGAGGTCCCTCTCACGTTCTCCAACCCCTTTGCAATCGAGGTCATGCCGAGCGTTTACTCGACCCGGGTACGTCCAGCCCGAGGAGGACGAAGCCGCTCGCGCACCGATCAAGGTCGCGCCGGGCGCCGCATGGGGGGCCACTACGACTTGCGGGAGATCCGCGACTACCAAAGCGGCGATCCCTTCAAGCGCATCGCGTGGAAAGCGACAGGGCGCCGGGGGAAGTTGATGACGCGTGTGTTCGAGCTCGAGGAACGGGACGTCGTCTGGCTACTGCTGGACGCCTCGACTGAGCTGTGGGCTGGGCACTCCGGGCAAGCGCCCTTGGATCACGCGATCGACGAGGTCGCTTCGGTGCTCGAGCACCACCTGGCGCGCGGAGACAAGGTCGGCCTCGGGATCGTTGCTGCGCGGCGGCTAGCCTGGCATCCGCCTGAAGCGGGCGCGGCCCACCTGGCCCGGCTCATGGCCACGCTAGCGCTCAACACCGCGACGTTCGACGCAGACCGTAGCGCACTGGACGAGTCCGAGGTCGCCGCACGAGTGCTCGAACACCTGCGCCCACTCGAACCGAACCTAGCGCCGAACGTGAGACTATCAAACCTCGATCGCCTCGCGCGCCGAGCGGCCGCGGCCCTGCGGCGCAGTCCGGGGCGAGCTGACGTTCCGTTCGCGACGTCGCCACGGGAACAGACGCTCCGACACTACCTGAAGAGCTTCGGAATCGATTCGCCACCTCGACTTGAGCCCGATCGCGACAAGACCGATTGGCGCCTCGTCGAGGCGCTGAAGGAGGTACTGGGGGCCAAGCCCAAGCCGAGCCTGGTGTACACTTGGTCGAAGGCCCCCGACCCCTCGCAGCTCGTGCTGCTAGAAGGCCTGAAGACGCTGCCGCGTCGTCATAGCGAACTGCGCTGGATGCCTATCAGGATCGACCGCGGCCTGGCGGAGGCTCAGGACGAGCGCAGCGACATCGTTCACTACGCGGTGACTACGCGAGCCAAGGCGGCCCACCTCGCCGGTATTCAGAGCCTGCGACGACTCGGGATCCAGGTCGAAGAGCCCCGCAAAATCGCCTCCCGTCAACCCATGAACCCCACTCACGGCCCCCCTCCCACTGAACGCCAAAGCGAACTTGACTTGGGGGTGGCATCCGTCGAATGAGTGGCCCTGCAGGATGCCGCAATTCCCACTTCCGAAACAAACGCTCGACCGCCACGGACTGCGCCCGAAACGGAGCTTCGGGCAGAACTTCTTGTGCGACCAGAGCTTGGTCGAAAAGATCGCGGCCTGTTGCGGCAGCCTCCCCGGGACGGTCGTAGAGATCGGCGCCGGACTTGGAGGGTTGACCTACTGTCTGCTAGAGCGCGGTCACCACGTCATCGCCATCGAACGCGACCGAGACATGATCGCGATACTTGGTGAACTGAACGCCTATAACACCGAGGGAGAACGATTTCGGCTGCTTGAGGACGACGCCAAGAGCGTCGACTATCGCCAGCTGTTTGCGAGCGCTGGCGCCCCCCGCGTGCTGTGCGGCAACCTCCCTTACAACTTGACCGGCGTGCTGATGCGTCGCGCGATTGAGCTCGCGCCGTACTTGGAGCGCGTGGTCTTTTTGGTTCAGCTGGAGGTCGCCGACCGCCTTGCCGCCCAGCCCAGCTCAGCCGCCTACGGCGCGCTTAGCGTGTTCGCGCAGGCCGCTTTCAAGGCCGAGCGCGCCTTCATCGTTCGGCGCGGCGCATTCTATCCTCAGCCGGGTGTCGATTCAGCGGTCGTCACTCTGACGCCGCGCGAAGACCGAGTTCCGGAGACACCGCGTTTTCAGAAAGTGGTGAGCAGCGCGTTCGCGGCGAGGCGCAAGACACTCCGCAACGCTTGGCGTGCCCTTGGCCTGTCTAGCGAGCAGCTCCAAAGCTTCGCGGACAACGCGCAGATCTCCCTCGATGCCCGCGGCGAGACGCTGGGCGTTGACGACTTTCGTCGCATGAGCGATCAATTTGGTGACTGATGACCCCGGCATCCACACGGCAGCGTCTCGCCAGGGCGACGGTCCTATGGCTTCTGGGAGCCGGCGGGCCACTGCTGTTCGGCTGTGACCAGAAGGTGAATTCCGCGCCCATCAGCCACTCCGAAGCTCGCGTTAAGAGCGCTCAGTTCGGGGTGTTCTTCGGGGGGCAGATCCAGGAGCGCACCGAGATCCCATTCATCTTGGAGGGCAACAAGCAACAGCTGGGGTTTCGGGTGGTGTTCGATGGTGCACTCCCGAGCGCTCAGGAGCTTCACTGGGAGTTCAGCCGTCCAACGCCCCGGCGGCAAGGAACTCCCGCTGTGTCGACACCGGAGGGCAGGACCGCACAGCTGAGTGTGGCGACGCTAGCTGCGGGTGAGACGCGATTCGAGCACCTCCTGACCTTCGTCCCGGGTGACCCCCTGGGACTCTGGAATTTGCGGGTCGTCCTAGGAACTGACGTTGTGATCGACCGCCCCTTCTTGGTCTACGATCCCGCGGCACGAGAACTCGCCCGCAGGTCGAAGCTGCTCCCCGACGCCGGCCTGTAGGGGACGCTGCTACGCGTTGGCTTCGGAGGAGTCGTCGTCTGCAGAGCCGACCAGCGCAGCGGTGCCCATCTCGTACACAGTGCGCACCGTGGGCGGAGGCGGATCCCCGTAGAGCTCAAGGCGAGCTGCGGCCCACAGCTCTTTCGCCACGAGGTCGATGTACTCGGCGCCGCTCAGCTCGCCTCCATAAGCTTCTAGGGCCTCGTCGGCTTCTTTCAGCTCCAGGCGCACCCGCACTGGGTCGATGTCTGCCTTTCGGCAGAAGGATTGGGTGAGCAGCACCGCGTGGTCGTCGTAGACCTCAACGAACCCGGGACCCACCGCGACCTTCTCGACGTCATTGCCGGTCTGGAAGGTCACGATGCCGGTCTTCAGGGCTGCGAGCAGCGGCCGATGCCCCGGCAAGACGCCGAACTCACCATCCACGCTGGGTGCGGTGAGCTCCCCGACGTCCTGCTGCAGCTTGAGGCCGTCGGGCGTAACAATTTGCAGTGCGATGCTGGCTGCCATGGCTGCTCCGGAATTGAGGGAAAGTTCGAGACTGAGGGGTTAGAGATGAGCGGGTTCGAAAGGCGAACTACGCGGACTTCTTCTTTAGCTCAGCGGCCTTCGCCTTCACGTCGTCGATGTTCCCGACCAAGTAGAACGCCTGCTCGGGCAGGTCGTCCAGGTCCCCGCTGAGGATTTCTTGGAAGCCGGCGATGGTCTCTTTCAACGGCACATAGCGCCCCTCAAGACCAGTGAACTGAGTGGCCACGAAGAACGGCTGCGACAAGAAGCGCTGAATCTTTCGGGCGCGCGCCACGATGAGCCGGTCCTGCTCGCTGAGCTCATCCATACCGAGAATCGCAATGATGTCCTGCAGGTCTTTATACTTCTGCAGGGTCTGCTGGACCTGGTTAGCCACGGCGTAGTGCTCTTCACCGACGATCTCGGGTGCGAGCATGGTGCTCGTCGAGTCCAAGGGATCCACGGCCGGGTAAATGCCCTGCTCAGAAATCGCGCGGGAGAGCACCGTGGTCGCATCCAGATGCGCGAAGGTCGTCGCGGGCGCGGGATCGGTCAAGTCGTCGGCTGGGACGTAGATCGCCTGAACGCTGGTGATCGAGCCTTTATTGGTCGAGGTGATCCGCTCCTGCAAAGCGCCCATTTCCGTTGCCAGCGTGGGCTGATAACCCACCGCGCTTGGCATACGACCGAGCAACGCGGACATCTCAGAGCCCGCTTGGGTGAAGCGGAACACGTTGTCCACGAACAGCAGCACGTCCTGTCCTTCTTCATCGCGGAAGTACTCAGCCGCGGTGAGCGCGCTGAGCGCCACACGGGCGCGTGCCCCCGGGGGTTCATTCATCTGGCCGTAGACCAGAGCCGTCTTGCTGATCACGGTCTCGCCCGATTCTAGCTTTGACTCACGCATCTCGAGCAGCAAGTCGTTGCCCTCGCGAGTTCGCTCGCCGACCCCGGCGAAGCAGCTCACGCCGCCGTGAGCCTTAGCGACGTTGTTTATCAGCTCCATGATGAGCACGGTCTTGCCGACGCCGGCGCCGCCGAAGAGGCCAATCTTGCCGCCCTTACGGTAGGGGGCGAGCAGGTCCACGACCTTGATGCCCGTCTCGAAGATCTCGACAGAAGTGCTCTGGTCGACGAACAGAGGTGCCGGGCGGTGAATCGACATCCGCTTCTGGGCGTTCACCGGACCCGCATCATCAACCGGCTTGCCCACTACGTTCAAAATGCGGCCGAGCGTCGCGGGACCGACGGGCATCATGATTGGATTGCCGGTGTCGGTGACCGGCGCGCCGCGCACCAAGCCCTCAGTCGCGTCCATGGCCACGGTGCGCACAACCGACTCACCGAGGTGCTGTGCGACCTCCAAGACGAGGTTGTCCGGCTCGCCGTTGATGCTGCTGTTGGTGCAGGTCAGCGCGTTCAAGATCGCGGGCAGCTTCCCCGCGGGAAACTGTACGTCCACTACGGGACCTATCACCTGGGTGATTCTTCCAGCGCCAATCGCGCCGCTCTTCGACATCTCAGCCATGGCCCGGCGTATACTCGATTGGTCGGTCAGTTCCAGTGGAAAAGTCTCCGGTTGCTCCCTGAGGCAGCGGGCCCTCCTAGGGGCACCTCGATCGGAAATTGCCGTTCGGTCCCGTCGGTTTGGGAATCGACCGGCTAACCTATTGTAAGTCGGTCGCTCGCAGCCCCGGGAAAGTCGCTAGGATGCGCCGCTCCCGCTGCCCCAAGGGGCGACCCTCGACGCCCGTCAGATCCCCATGATTTCGGATGAGACCATCCAAGCCGTTCGAGAGCGCACCAACATCCGCCAGGTGGTGGGGGAGCGCGTCAAGCTGGAGCAGCGCGGGAACCGTCTGATCGGCTTGTGCCCATTTCACAAGGAAAAGTCCCCGAGCTTCAACGTCAACGAGGAGCGGGGGTTCTATTACTGCTTCGGGTGTCACGCGTCCGGGGACGCGATCAAGTTTGTCCAGGAAACTGAGGGGTTGGCTTTCTTGGAGGCCATCCGTGAGCTGGCCGAGCGAAGCGGAATCGACATCGTTGAGACCCGGTCCGAAGGGGATCGACAGCGCTACGACGAAGCGAGGCGCCAGCGCGACGACCTGCTGGGCGCCAGCCGCGCAGCAGCGGAATACTTCGAGCGGTGCCTGGTCAAGCACCCACTTTCCACCCTGGCGAGAGACGAGCTCCAGAGGCGCGGTCTTTTGACGCATAGCGACGAAGGGTTGCCGAGCAGCGGCGCAGTGTTCGAAGCCTTGTCCGCCTTCCGGGTGGGTTATGCCCCGTACGGTTGGGATGGGCTCGCCGAGGCGCTGCGCGGCGCTGGCTTCAGTCCGCAGACGGGCGAGACCCTGGGCCTGCTCGCGCCGCGCAAGACCGGCGCAGGACACTACGATCGCTTCAGGCATCGCTTGATGTTCGCGGTGCTCGACCTGCGCGGAGACGTCGTGGGGTTTAGCGGCCGCGCGTTGCCGGAGCCGAGCCCGGAACAGCTCGCTCGTTCCCACGTCCAGTCCATGGGCAGCAGCGGCGAAGAACCCGCGAAGTACATCAACTCGCCCGAGAGCCCGCTGTACAAGAAGCGCGAGGTTGTCTTTGGTCTGTTTCAGGCGCGTGCCGCGGTACGGAATCAAAACGAGTGTATCTTAGTAGAGGGAAACTTTGACGTCGTGAGCTTACACGCTCGGGGCGTGTTGAACGTCGTCGCGCCGCTTGGGACCGCCTTTACCCAAGAACAAGCCGCACAAATCAAACGCTACAGCAGCAGCCTGCTGTTAATGTTTGACGGCGACAAGGCCGGACGCCGCGCGATCATCGCCTCGAAGGAACCTGCGGACGCGGAGGGCCTGTCGGCCAAGGTCGCCACCCTGCCCGAGGGCGTCGACCCGGACGACTTGGCCCGCACCAAAGGCGTTGAGGCAATTCGGCAGTGCGTTCGAAGCGCTAAGGGCATGCTGGAGTACCGAATCCAGACGGCCCTCGACAGTGGTTTTCGTGCCGCGGACCCTGAAATCCAAGGTCAGAAGATTCAAGAAGTGCTTGAGCTGATCCGGGCCGAGACCGATCCGACCGTACGCGCGCTGGCGCGCTCCTTCGCGGATTCCATCGCGGCACGCCTTGGGATAAGCGACGTCCGGAGCTTGCAGGCGCTGCAACGCGCGGTGAAGGACGCGAGCGGGGGTCAGACTGATCAGGCGAGCCCGAGCCCCCGGGACAGAGCGATCCGCGAGCTGCCCGCGCAACCGCCAGAGCGTGCGCGCTCCACCAAGCGTCATGGCGCCCTAGACGAAAACATCTTGGGCGCGTTACTTGAACACCCCGCACTGGCGCAAGATGAACAAGTGCAGGAGCTGCTAGCCTTTGTGTCAGGGCCGCTCGCCCTTGCGCTCGCGACGGTCGCCCGCGCCGGGCAGCAGGTCACGCAAGTCCTCGAGCAGTTGCCTGAGCACCTGGCCAGGCTCGTCGCTCAACGCCTCGCGCGGCCGGAGCTCGCCGACCTTGAGCAGGCCAAGGAAGTCTTGCTCAGCGATCTGAACAAGCTCCGCCGACGTCAGCTACGGGCCGCCGGCGCAGACACGCAGGACCAGATGCGAGCGGCTCAAGGGGACATCGAAACGCAAGAGGCGCTCCTGAGAGAGCTTCAGGAGCGCTTACGGATCCGCCGCACCTGACGCGACGGCGAGGGTGGTTTCGAGCTACTTCTGCTTGAGCACCAACGCTCGCAGCTCGGCGTTCTCTTGCTCAAGCGCCTCTAGGCGGCGGTTCAGCGCCTGAATCGCGGTCAGCGCGACGCCAGCGGCATCGACGGGAAAGATCGTGCGTTCGTCTTTACCCAGCTCAAACGCCGCGCGAAAGTCCTGCGCCATCGGTCCCATGTGACGCACACCGGGCTCACTATTGTAGCTCCAAGTGCTCATCGGCAGCTGGGCCACTCGCTCGAGCACCAGGTCAGGGTTTACGCTCTTGATGTTGTGTTTGATGTTGCGATCGCTCTTAGCCAGGCACTCCGTACCGCACACGCCAGCTTGGGGATAGGGGATCCCCGCGCAGCACTGCAGCCCATCGCAACAAGTGCCACCGGCGGCGCAGCCTTGTTCACCATTCGCAACACAGACACCGGCATCGCCTGGGGCTTCGACGCCCGGTACCGTGTCTCCGCAGGCGAGCAGCGCCGGAAGGCTCTTCGAAAGCCCACAAGGCTCGGGCTGATAGCAGGAGAGCTTGCAAGCTTTCTCTGTGGCGATACAGATGGCGCCGCTACAACCCTCGATCTTGATGCAAGCTGTGCCCGCGGCGCAGGGGTCGCCGTCGATCCCGCAGCGGGGATAGTCCGCACATTGGACCCCCGGGGGCGGAGCGCTCATGCCGCCGTCAGTCGCGGCGCCAATCGCGTCAACTCGGCCGTCGCAGGCGAGCTGCAGCGGATAACTCTCCAAGATGGCGCACTCTTTGGGATCAGGACACGACTGCGCGCAGGCGTCCAAGGTCTCGATGCAGATCGCGCCACCACAGCCCGTGAGGGCAATGCAGTCGCCCTGCGCACAGGGTGTGTCCAGGTCACAGGCGGGGTAATCCCCGCAGCGCACCCCCTGGGGGCCGTCCGGCGGCGCGTCGTCGACTGGATCCGGCGGCGCGTCATCAGCTGCCGGGGCGTCATCTGCGGCGACGGGTTCGTCCGGGTCAGCGCCTGACAAGGGCGCGCAGACACCCCGCGTGCAGGTCGCGCCCGCGCCGCAGTCTGCCTTGTCGGTGCAACCCGGCAAACAGATCTTCTTGGGACTGTCCGTCCCGCACGCGGAGATGCCGTCGCTGGAAGCGCAAAGCGCCTCAGTGGACAGCCCGCCACAGGCAGAGCTTGACTGGCAGCTCTCCGTACAGACGCCGCAGAGGCACGCAAGGCCCCCGCAATCCTCGCTGTCTTCGCATTGCCTGAGCCAGTGGGTCTGACTGCTGTTAACCTCCTCGCTGACCCCTCCCCTCGAGCAGGCGCTGAAGCCGACGCTTGAGGCGGCCAAGAGCATGAGCACGCTCAGCTGTTTGAATACGGATAAGGCAAGCTTCTTCATATGCATTCCACTTTCTTTGGTTTCTCGGCTACTAACCGCACGGACACCTATCAACGCTGTTCGCTGTCTTCGTCGAGCGAAGCCGACTGGCCACAGTAAAATGTCACTCGTCGAGGTTCGGTGCTCTTTGGAGCCGCGCTCTTCGCATTGTAGACGGTGACTTCATCCCACAGCTCCGAGATGGCGCGTCGAGTCTCACGCAGCAGGCCCCTCACCTGCGCCTCGCGGGGGTGACCGGGCCAGATATCGAAAGTATACGTGCTGCCCCCCACCTCATCGTCGGGCAGGGCTCGCGTCTCGCCGTTGCCGAGCTTGATGCACATGGCTCGAACCACGGCTTGAAAGTGGTCGAGCAACGCCGCTTCCCAGCCTTGACGAGCCCCCAAGGGGATCACGCATTCCTCGGTTCGGTAACGCTTGATACCGCTCATCATCGGATCGTTGGCGACCGAGATGTGCCCCTCGTCCACCAAAGCCTTCAGCGTGCCGTCCAGGCGCGCCCGGTCTACTCGCACGCGCTCCTCAATCTGCTCTACGGAAACCGGACCGTGATGGTGAACATGAACCCAGACTAACGCAGCGAGTCCGGCCTCAGTGGCGTGACCCTCAGCGTAGAGTTCTTCCGCGGGAGTGACGCGGTAACCCGTAGCCTCAGCGCGGCCAGTTCGGTAGACCAAGCCGCTATCGCAGAGGTCCTTCAAGATGCTGCGAACGCTGGCTTCGTCGTCGCGGCAAAACCGCTGCAATACCTCCGATCGCCGAACGACCTTCTGCTCAGAGACGTACTCGTAGATCGCTTGCCACAGGGTCTTGCCCCGGTCGGTGGCGCTTTCTGATAGGCGCTGCAGCTTTTGTTGGTAGGAGCGCAGAGCCAGACCGAACATGTCCGCGATCACTTTTTGCCCCAGGCCCTGCCGCTCGAGCTGGGAAGTGAGATCCAAGAAGACCTGATTGGCGACATGGGCCAGTGGCGCGCGAAGACCGGTCGAGGTCGCGACGTGAGCGATCAGCAGCGTGGTCTGCCGCATTAAGCCGTCGATGAGGGCCTGGGTGTTCATCCAAGCTCCAGTATGGCCCTCGATAGGCGCGCGGAACAGCGTGGCTTTTCACGCCACTCTTTGACCGTCAAGAGTTCGGGGGGCTCTAGGGCGACTCTCGGTAGGCCCGCAAGAACCCCTCATTGGCGCAGATCCCGATCAGATCCCGGGTCTCTTGATTGCCGGCGATCCACCCCAGACGCTGGCCTGAATCGCTCGACAGACCCTGAAGCCCATTAGCTAGCGCTAGCGCCGAGAGAGCGCCAGAGAGGTCGCCGCTAGCGAGCAGCGCCGAGCGGTTGGCCCATTTACGAACAGCCAAGCCGAGCGCTTGGCCGTTGCCCCCGATGGCTCCGGCCACCTCCATCGCCAGCACGGGGACGTCGTCCTCAAGCTCCCGCGGCAGCCACGGCAAGAGGCGCTCACGCATCGGCTCGATGAGGTCCCGGTGGACGGCATCGCCAACCACCGAATTCACTTGGCCCACGTCGGGCTGAACGAAACAAGAC